>JAOZVT010000693.1 GCA_025869455.1 Prosthecobacter sp. | reverse complement strand
CCGGGAATACGTGGCCCAGGTGGCTGCCGCAGCGGGCGCAGGTGATCTCGGTGCTGCCTCCGGTGAGATTGCGCGGTGGGGCGGCGCTTCAGCCTGCGAATGGGAAGCGTGAGTTGGCTCGGTGCGGGGTTGCTGAACGAGGGGATTTCGGGAGGCTGCGGCGTGTGAATGCCTGTGCGGATGGGAGGCGGTTTTACTATGTGGATAGTGTGATGCTGGCGGGGATGCCGGGGCCGCAATTGAGGCTGCGTTTGGCGGAGCCTGTGACGGCGGATGTGGTGGTGGAATTCGATGCGCGGTGCAGCCTGGGCTGGATGACGCCTAACCATGTGTATGATGATTCGCCGGTGCCGGTGCCTGCGGAGTACGTGGAGTCTCTTTTCCTGCCGCTGGCTCTGCTGCGTTTCTTTGGCAGCAGCGTCATGCGGAATACGGATGCGCCTCCTTTTGTGACGACTCAGGCGCAAGAGGCTGAGGAATTACTGCAGGCGATGCGCCCGCAGACTGAGAAACATTTTCGACTTTATCCTGGACTCTAAATCATGGCTGACTCATTCCTAGACTCTCCCCGACGCGGTAATCGTGACTGGCCTGACATCCAGTTAGCGGATGGTGTTTCACCACTGAATCGGATTTACAATGATACGGTGACTGTTTCTGCGGATCTGCTGCGCAAGTTTCTGCGTGAGGAAACGGAGGCGCGTTCTGTGCTGACCTGCACGAGTTCTTTTGCGAGTGCGGAGCCTGAGATCACTCTGGCGGATGGTTATAAAATCCTTTTGGATACGGAAGGCGGGTCTGTGTCTTCTGGGGTGAAAAAGTTAGCCGTTGTTGTGATGGGACTAGCGGCGCCTGCGGCGGTGGCAGCAAAGATTGCTGAGGCGGTGAATGGTTGGTTGCCTGCTTTTACGGCGGTGGCTTTGGGCGATAAGCTGGGTATTTATACGCTGAAGGGGCAGAGTGCGATTGTCAGTCATAATCTAGGCTGGGTGGCTAGTAGTCAGGCGGTAACGCTGATGCGGCCTGGCTTTCCACCGGAATGCACACCGGGGACGTATCATCCACAGTGTTCTTATCTGGTGCTGGTGGATGCGCGTCTAACCAGTTCTACGGATACGCATTCTACCTTTGGCCGACGCTGGCAGGTGGACTTGGCGAGGCTGAATGAGTGTGAGCATGTGGATGTGGAGGCGCTGCTGCAGCAGGGGAAGAAGGTGAGTCAGCAGGTGGAGCGTAGTGTGGCACCGCCAAGGCAGTTTTTACCCTGGCTGAAGACGATCACGCAAACGCTGAAGGCGCTGCGTGGCAGCCAGGCGGAGACGAGTGGGGACGGGTTGTTTCAATCGGTCGTGGCGGAGGATAATCTGGCTGCGGCTTCGAAGAATCTGGTGCATCAGGAGTGGCCGGAGCCGATCCCTTTGGTGTCGCGCGAGTTCGACAGTGAGACGGGGGCGATGAGGGAGGTGACGCAGGAGGTGGTAGATGCTGATACGGTGGGGGAGGTGATCAATGCTGCTGGGCGTTACAAGACGGTGCAGCAGGTGGATGAGTTCTGGGCCATTCGAACGACGGTGCAGGCGACGGGGCTGGCTGGGCAGGCGATCAATGGTATCAAACAACGCACTTATAGTTACCGGGATAATTATGCTTGGCCAAAGGTGCTGCATTACATCGATATTCGTGCAGTGAGTTCTGATCCGCAGGATATTTATTCCCCAGTTAATAGCTATGCCTGGCGGCCTGTGTGGCTGGTGGATGCTTTTAATGGACCCTGTACGTGGAGGGTGACGGAGCGTTGGACGACTGCGCAACCGATGTTAAAAGCCGAAGGTGGCTCTGCAACTTGGACGTCTTCCAGTCCAAGTAATGAGTATCCTTTGCTGCCAGAGGAGACACCGATGCATCCACGCGAAATCGAGTTTCGAGGCTCAGATTTGCAGATTTTTTTACCTGAATGTCTGCACAGTGGAGTGGTCATTCGAGATACGCAGTTTTTTCAAAGTTATGAGGCAACGACTCCCACTCACTGGCCGCGCGAGGTGATTGCACGAGTGAGTTTAAATCCAGATCAAGGCGGTTGGTTGACACGCACTTATTTTGTCCAGGCACCGAATGTGAAAGGCATTGGCAGTGGGGTGCAGTTATCTCAAAATACCCAAACGAGTACTTCCTTTAAGTTGGAATGGACAAGTGAGGCGGAGCCATTGGGGACGGCTAGACTTACTGTAGCCTCTGAGCCGACTTTGGAGAGTGGTATCTTGCAGGGGTATAATGAACTAGAGATACCACTGGGAACCAACGAAATCGTTGTGACTGGGGCTACGCGTGGGTTCATTTACTATGCTAAAGTCACGGTGAATGGGGTTGATAGTAATTTGTGTATTTGTACGACCAAAGCGGTGCCTGAACTGCAATTGCAGCGGAATTTGCAGACGCTTTTGTCTGCGAGCACTTTGACTGTGGAGCCGGTGGTGGTGGGGGAAAGTGGGGAGTCCATCAGCCTAACTTTGAGGAACATTGGGCTACTGCCTCTCAATGAAATCACTGCCGTTCTCAGCGGGGATGATGCCGACATGTTTGACCTTATCTCCCCGCCGACGTCCCTGATGCCTGGTAATGAGGGGACGTTAACGCTGTCTTTTTCTCCAACGAGCACGGGATCCAAGAATGCAGAATTGGTAATTCAAAGTAATGCTGAAGGCGGTGTGTATAGGCTGACTTTAGTCGGCGTAGGTTCAGCGGCAGAAATTCAGGTGGAGCAACCCTCTGGCCATGTGCTTTTGACCGGAGAAGGTGTGAATTTTGGAACCGTTACGGAGGGTAGCTTGATTAAGGTATTTAAGATCAAGAATGTCGGCAATGCATTGATGCGAAATATTGAGGTCAGTATCTCTGGTGATGATGAGGCGGACTATAGTGTGACAGTTCCTCCTTCAACGAGTGAATTGGCCGCTGGAGAAGAGCTTGCTGTGACCATTACCTTTGAACCCGTGGCTAGTGATGATGCGGGAGATATACGAACAGCCGAGTTGATGATTGCCAGTAATGATGAAAATGAAAATCCATTTGTGGTGAATCTGACGGGTGTGTATGCTTCTCCGCATGCGGCGGGTGCGGTGGATGAAAGCTACGCTCCTTCTGTGAATGGTGCCATTCGTGCGGTGGTGATGCAGGCAGATGGAAAGCGGATCATTGCGGGTGAATTCACTCAGGTGGATGGAGTGACAAGAAACCGTCTAGCTCGTCTGGATACTGCGGGGGTGCTGGATGCGACGTTTGATCCGAATTGCGATGGCATTGTGCATACGTTGCTTTTACAGCCGGATGGTAAGCTGATCTTGGGGGGTGAATTCACGCTCGTGGGTGGGATGGCTCGCAGTCGTTTGGCTAGGCTAGACGAGAATGGTACTCCAGATTCATGGGATCCTGTGGCGAATGGTAAGGTTTTATGCCTTGCATTACAGGAAGATGGTAAGGTTCTTGCCGGTGGCGCATTCGGTATGGTGGGAGGTCTCACAAGGAAGCGTTTAGTGCGCCTTAATAACGATGGTAGTGTGGATGGATTTAATCCGGCGATCCTTTTGTCTGTGCCTACTCAATCTGAGGTGCGCACAATTATTGTGCAAGCCGATGGGAAGATTCTAACCGCTGGTTGGTACTTTTCTTCCATGGATCTTGGTTATGTTGGCCGCGTGAACGCTGATGGGACGGAAGATACCTCGTTTAACTTCACTCCGTATGTGAATGGTGCCATCGAAACTGCCATTGTGGAAAACGGCGGCCAGATCTTGCTAGGCGGGTATTTTACCCTGATCAATGATCTGCCGCGTACACGCCTGGCTAGGCTGAATGCGGATGGCACGGTGGCGGATGCGCTGCCTGCTGCGAATGATACGGTGAATGCCCTCATATTACAAACAGATGGTCGTGTGTTAGTGGCTGGTAAATTTACCACGTTGGGTGGTTTTTCTCATAATAGGTTAGCGCGGATGAATGAAGGGTTTGCGGTGGAGTCTGGGTTCCAGCCTGATGTGGATGGTGCGGTTTTGACGATGGCGCTGCAAAAGGATGGTCGTGTGCTCTTGGGCGGTACATTCACTTCCATTAACGGAACGGCGCGCAGTAGCCATGCTCGTCTCTATAATGATGAAGCGACGAGCTTGTTGTTTGTAGAGAGTACTAGCACGGTGACCTGGCAACGTGCGGGAGCTGGGCAGGATACTGAGCATGTGAGCTTTGAACTGAGTACTGACTCTGGTGTGAGCTACGGTGCTCTGGGAGGTACCGTGGATGTCTATGAGGGCGGGTATCAGGTGAATGAGCTAAGCCTGAGCGGTGCTGGGCAAATACGTGCCCGTGCGTATCCGACGGATGGTCATCATCAAGGTTTGTTTGAAGAGGTGGTCGAATTTAATTTTGTGCCTAACATTGAGGTGGGAGACGGAGATGAGGTTTATGTTCATGATTCGAGTAGCTTGGATATGGGGGATGTGCAGGTAGGACGTAGGTTGGAAAAGACGATCGTGATCACTAATCGTGGGTTGCTGGAATTGAACCTAACAGACTTGTCCGTGATGGTGGGTGAGGCGATTTCTACTCAATATTCTCTTTCCTTACTGCCGGGAATTACGCTTCTTCCTTTGCAGAGTGTGGCCATGGTTATCGGTTTCACACCTGCTGCGCTAGGTAACCAGCCTGCGATCTTAAAGATCGAAAGTAATGACCCAGATACTCCTGAATTTGCGCTGCATTTAGAGGGCAAAGGATTGCCGGGACCGGGCGCACGTGACATGACCTTTCAGCCAATTCCAAACGACTTCGTATATGCCTTGGCTATGCGTAATACAGATGTCGTCTTGGGTGGGGATTTCACCATTGTCAATACGACAAATTGTAAACGACTGGCACAGCTCCAGAGCCTGGGGCAGTTGATTACACAAACTGGTTCTGGCATGAGCGCTACAGTTTATTGCACGGCCCTCTTAGACGATGGAGGTATTCTCATTGGTGGTTTTTTCACTGCTGTAAATGGTGTTGCTCGTCTCCGTTTTGCGAAGATGACGGCCTATGGCAAAAGGGATACTACCTGGAAGCGAAGCGCCAATGATGCCGTGTGTGCCATGGTGGTGCAAAATGATGGTTATGTGATTTTAGCTGGAAGATTCACCAAAGTGGGGGGTGTCAGTCGCCCTTACTTGGCACGTCTCACGCCTACGGGAGAGGTGGATACTTCATGGAACCCGCAGCCCAATGGAATAGTGCTTTCCTTGGCATTGCAAAGTGATGGGAAGCTCCTGGTTGGCGGGAACTTTTATGAGATTGCTTCCACCGCTAGGAATGGCATCGCTCGGTTAAATACGAATGGCAGTATCGACCCGACTTTTAATGCTGAGTTGACAAAAAATACGAAGGTGGATGTCTTGGCTCTTAATGCCGAGGGTGAGGTGCTTTTCCAGGCGACGAATGGAGAAGGGTTTTTGCTGCGGCGTCGTGCGAATGGGGAGGTTATCGAAGGATGGCCTGCCATTCATGCGAATGCACGTTCTATTCAAGTTCAGACGGATGGTAAGATCTTGGTGGGGAATTATTCGCCTGAGGCCAGCTTGCATCGTTATTCAAAGGAGGGGGTTTTAGATTCTTCCTGGAGCAGTGGTATTTCTAGCACGGTGATGGCTTTGACGATCCAAATGGATGGCAAGGTTATCGTCGGCGGGAGGTTCCTTTTGGATGGGAAGACTCTGTGTATGGCCCGTCTGACGAATGATGAGGCTACCTCTGTTTTATCTGTGGTGAGTGCTACGGAGGTGCAATGGTTACGTGGTGGATCTTCGCCGGAGGTGCAGCAGGTCATTTTTGATATCAGTGAAAACGGGGGGGATAGCTGGACTGCTTTGGGCATTGGGCAGCGTATTCCTGGCGGGTGGAAACTAGGATCTCTTGCGCTGCCTATTGCTGGCAGCATTCGCGCCCGTGCTCGTGTGCCTGGAGGGATCGGCAATGGCAGCAGTGGCATATTTGAGGTCATTGAATCTTTTGATGATCTGCCTGTGGCGGACTTGGATGTGGAATACCCTGTTAGCACGCGTATTCTGCCTGAGGGAATCTTTCAGTTCCCAGGCTTGATTCCCAATCAAAATACAAACCTGACGCTGACGCTGCGTAACACAGGCAATGCGGAAGTGAAAGACATTGTCATCAGTAGTAACTCGCAAGAATGGTCTCTGGATAGTCTTAGCACCACCACCTTAGCCATAGGCCAAACGGCGACGGCTGTGATCCGTTTCAGCCCGTTGCTTACGGGTTACCGATTTGGGGTATTGACCATCGCTAGCAGTGTCTCGGGTGCAAAAAATCAGTATCGGCTTGCCCTACGCGGTACGGGGGTGGCGCTGCCAATCATCAGTACGATGAGCGCGATCAGTGTTACTTCAGCCGGTGCGAAAATCCGTGGTAAGGTGAAGCCTAACCATGACACGACTATGGTTTATTTTGAGTATAGAAGAGCGGTGGATACCGCGTGGATCAAGACGCCAGAAACGACGAGTGCTGGTTTTAACACCTTGACGAACGAATACAATATTTCGGGTCTGCTGCCGAACACCAAGTACTATTACCGAATGAAAGGTTATAACAGTGTTAATACGATGAACTCTCCTGTACAAGGAGTTGATATGGAATTTACCACCACGGCCTGATTCCCATGAATGAACCTGATGCAGAAGCTCAGCAGCGGGTGGCCACCATGATCGGGGAGCATGGTGAAGCGGCGCAGTTTGCCAGCATCCAGGCGCGCACGCTGGAGCTGGTGGACCAGGCGTTTGACTTTGTCACCATCATTCCGGCCCACGGCGCAAGTGTCATGGGGCCGGAGCAACCGATGATTTCTTCGACCTGATGATCACTCAAGAACAATGGGGGCGCATGTCCCCTGAACAACAAGCCGATGCCTGGTGGCAGGAACTTAGCGGGATGATACGCGAGGCCATTCAGACTATCCAATACACGGCAGGGAATGCCGATACGGTGGTGGTTTCTGGCCTAACAACGATTGTGGGAAAGAAGGGGGATCGTACGGAATGACCTGGGATCAGCTACAACAACTCCGCAGTGCTGCGCAGGGGCGCATTCAGCAGAGAATGGAGAAGGTGCAGCCACGCAGTGGAAGAG
>JAOZVT010000692.1 GCA_025869455.1 Prosthecobacter sp. | reverse complement strand
TGCTCCCTAGCGGAAACGGCGCGGCTGTTTAATTACACGCGGCCCACCCTCAATGACACGCGCAATCTTTTCATCCGTGACGGTCGCCATCCGGTGCTGGATCAGAACCTCACCAGTGGCGAGCGTTTTGTCCCCAATGATGTGACGCTGGAGCCTGATGAAAGTCGGCTCATCCTCATCACTGGCCCCAATATGGCTGGCAAGAGTACTTACCTACGCCAAACCGCGCTGCTGACGCTCATGGCGCAGATCGGCAGTTACCTGCCTGTGACCAGTGCCGAGATCGGTCTGGTGGACCGCATCTTCACCCGCATCGGTGCCAGCGACGATCTCGCCCGTGGTCAATCCACCTTCATGGTGGAGATGAATGAGACGGCGCTGATCCTGAACAACGCCACGGAACGATCCTTGGTTATTCTGGATGAAATTGGTCGCGGCACCAGCACCTTCGATGGCCTCAGCATCGCCTGGAGTGTGGCCGAGCACCTGCATGATCACATTGGTGCCCGTGCCTTGTTTGCCACGCACTACCACGAGATCACCGCCCTGGCGCAAAGCCGCATCGCCGTGAAGAATTACAACGTGGCCGTGAAGGAGTGGAACCAGCAGATCATCTTCCTGCGCAAGATCCTTCCCGGCTGCGCCGAGAAAAGCTACGGCATCCAAGTGGCCCGCCTCGCCGGCCTGCCGGAGAACGTGATCCAACGCGCCAAAGAAGTCCTCGCCCAACTGGAAGCTGGACATCAACCGGCGGAGAGTGTGACCGAAGTACCCACACCCACAAGTGTGCAAGCCAAGGTGAAAAAGCGCCTAACCAGTGATGCCGAGGCGGGTCAGATGACGCTGTTTGGGTGAGGCTCGTTTATTTTATAGTCAGCCATATATTAATATGAATAAGAAGAAGGTGCTGGTGATCGGATCATCGTTAAATATTAAAAATGAAGATATCATTATTCAATCTTGTGATCTATCAGTGATTGCAAGCATACCTAATCCCCGAGATTTTGATGTCACTATATTCAACTTATTAAATTGTGATCCTTCAAAGATCGCATGGGATGAATTCACTACAAAATTCAATCCTAATGGAACGAGGGATATTCTTTTTCATGGCGGGATGATAATTGTTATAGGAGATCCCCGGATTCAAATTCCTGCCCACAAAAAGGCAGGTTCCAGAGTAGATTCTTCCACTTTTTTGGCATGGACAGGCATCGATTTCACATGGGATAATCAAGAGGGTAATACGATTACAATCACAGATAGTGGTAAAATTAATAAGTACGCAGGGTACTTGAAACTTATAAACAGTTGGGATTATTCATTTGCTAGTTGCAAGCTACAATCCAAATTCACAGAACCAAACGCTTCTACAGGGGAGTTAGAGAAACTCTCACTAAATACATTGGCTCATAACAGATATAGCCATCCCTTAGCATTTGAATTGAGTTTGATACGTGGTGTCTATAGGTCCGGATATCCAAGTAATTATTTTGAACGAATAGCTGAAGGGAAAATGATTTTTCTTCCGCCCGTAAAAGTTAACTCAGAAGAGACTGTTAGAATAGTTCTTCGAGATTTACTTGATATTGACACCTTCTCTATGGATCCGAGATGGATTGCAGACATCATATCACCATATCAGAAAGCAATTGATTTAGAAATAGAAAAAGTTGATACCCAACTGGCAAAATTGAATCTGAAATTGGAGCAACTAAATTTCGAGAGGGTGGAGAAGAGAAAAGTTTTAAAACTCCTCTACGAAAGAGAATTCTCCTTGGAGCCCATTGTATTAAAAATATTGGGCATCCTAGGAGCCCAGATTGAAGAACCCGTGGATAAAAACAAGGAAGACGGGTGGATTACGGTTCAGCTCGGGGATGTTATTTTTGAGGGAGTGCTGGAAATCAAAAGTACTAAAAAAGACCATTTCACAGAAGATGGTCGTAAACAAGTGGTTGACTGGGTTCAAAAAGGGATTTCTGAGCGTCATAAAAAATATAAAGGTATTTTTATTGGAAATAGTGCTGTAGACAAACCCATTGATCAACGACCAGATCCATTTCCCAACTCATGGAAAATAGCCGCAAAGTTAAGCGACATTTCTGCTTTCACCACGGTGCAACTTTATCTTGCCTACAAGCTTGATTGTGAAGGTAGGCTTGATAGAGACTTGTTTTGGAAGGCTATTTTTGAATGTGATGGTGTTTGCTCTTTTGAAGGAATTCTTGACGAAGAAAAATAGCAACCTGTGCTGTGTTATCTCATGCCCATGCTAATGATTTGCCTCCAACATGACCGTAAGAGTGACGTCCCACAAAGGAAGAGCATGGTCCATGCTTTTCATTTAACCTTGCGATGACCAGAAAGTTTTCTGTGAACTCCTCCCAAACTCATGGCATGCGGGAAAAACCCGCCGAATTACGCATGCAAGCAGAGGCGCGGCAGGTTTGGTAGGCATCATATATGTAAATGCACCCTAGGGAGTCAACCAGATCGTTCTATTTGTGAAGATTCTCTGTATCTGGTTAACAATAAGTATTGTCAGAGACTTAAAAGACATTGAGCCCATTTTTGTTCCAGTAGTTTTTTGGCCTCTGCTAAGGGCCGCTCACGGCCGCTACGCACATCCTCTTCAGCCGCCGCGATGTCGCGAAGTAGGCGAGCCTCATCATGAAGCTCGCGCCAAGCCTCTGACTCTTCCGGCAATTCTGCCAGCCAAGACAAGGTTTGCTCTTTTGTGCTCATTCTACTAAAAGCTATCATCTAGCCATGCCGAGTGCAACTGCCTTCCTGGGCAGCAGGGACACCAAGTTAGCCCGCTGAAATCCCAGAATAGATTTTACACCGCAGAGGTTAGAAGACCGCAGAGAAAGACATTTTCATTGGCATTCTCTGCAAGGAAACCCTGCGAAGCTTTTGGCCTGATCGGCATCCCAGGTGCGCACGGTATAGTCATCAACAGACTCTAGATCTTCGATGGCGGCCTAAGCCAAAAGGAAGGTCATGCAGCTTGACGACGGTTGCGGAAATGATTCATGAAGGCGTCACGATCCATTTCGATGGAATCGCCACGATCCAATTGGTCAAAGCCCGTCGCAGCCTCCTGCCGCAACCACTCCAGCGACGATTCGCGCGACTCCATCTGACGCAAAGCCTCCCGCACGACCTCCCCCGCATTCTCATACAATCCCGAGGCCATTTTCCTGGCCAAAAGAGCATCCAAAGCCGGTGGTAGGTTGATTGTCATGTTCAAAGATTTGCCACAAAGTTTACTGGCTGCAACTTCTCAAATAAAGGCCACTAACAACAGAGTCCTGATTTTGACCCCATAGGCTTCACAAACTCGGTTTTCATTTCGAGATGAATGCTCGTTGTGAAAAATTTGACCACTTGCCACGTTTGAAGGCAGAGATAACTTTCAGCATGACTACCACACTCACTGCACCTGCCGAAGCCCTGCTGCGTGAACAAGTCGCCAGCGGGCAGTTTAGCTCCGTTGATTCCGCTGTAGAAGCCGCGATCCAGACCGTCTTCGGACATCGTGCCAGCCCCGCGCTTGAATCGTTGCTGGATGAAGCTCTTCAGCATACGGGACGGCGCGTGCCAGTCTCGGAGCTGCGGCAAAAGCAGGCATGAAAGCCGTAGTCTTCAATCCTGTGGCGGTGAACGACCTTGAAGATCTCACCAGCTACATCGCTCAAGACAATTCGATTGCTGCAGAAGCCGTGCGCCAATCTATCTTGGACACTGCTGAACGCCTTGCCCTACATCCGAGTCTGGGTATGCGTCCTCGCTTCAGTTCCCCACGCTTCGCAGGCATCCGCTTTCTCCCAGCGTATCCCTATCCGATGTATCTGTTGTTCTACCGTGAGTTAAACAGCGAAATCGAGGTGCTGCGTATCCTGCATGGGGCCAGAAATCTACCGCCTCTTTTTGAGTGACCTGACTCCATCAGTATTTTGATCGCTAGCACGAACTTCTTACCTGCTCCCTGATACAATTGCTCTGCGGTCTTCATACGGTAGGGCTAATTCGGGAGGTTCAACCGAAGAGCTTTGTTTCTCTGGCATCAAAGGGTTTGACGTTTTGTCGTCCTTTCGACAGCATCGCTTTTCCATTCCTTCCTTTCCTCATGACAAGAAACACCTTTCTGAAATCCACTCTGGCTGCCACGGGGCTTATTGCCTCAACCCGATCCGTCACTGGCGCAGAGAAATCCGAAGGGGCGGCCCGTGAGTATTTTGAGATTCGAAAGTATTCGCTGAAAAGCGTGGAGAAACTGGATCTCATGCATGCTTACCTGAAGGATGCTGCGATCCCTGCGCTGAATCGCCTGGGCATTCGTCAGGTGGGGATGTTCATGCCGGAGGTGCCTGAAGCCGTGCCGGTGGTTTACGTTGTGCTGCGTTACAGTTCGTTAGACCAATTTGCCAAGAGTACGCAATTGCTTGCGGATGCGACTCTCCAGCAAGCGGGGGCGGATTACCTGGGGGCACCTGCGACGGATGCTGTTTATGAGCGGATTGAAAGTTGGCTGACGCAGGGCATTGAAGGCATGCCTGCCATGGTCGTGCCGGAGAAAGGCAAACAGGTTTATCAACTGCGCATCTATGAAAGCCCGAGTGAGAAGACGGGGAAAAAAAAGGTGGAGATGTTCAACATCGGTGAACTGGCCATTTTTAAACGCTGCGGTTTAACGCCTGTCTTTTTTGGTGAGACCATCGTCGGCCCGCTGATGCCTAACCTGACTTACATGCTGGTCTTCAATGACACGGCTGCCAAGGATGCGGCCTGGAATAACTTCCGGGGTGATCCTGAATGGGCCAAGCTCAAGACAACCCCTGGATTCACCGACAAGGAGATCGTGTCACACATCACGAACCTTGTGCTGGTGCCGGCTCCGTATTCCCAGATTTGATAAGAGCATTAGACCAAGCGAGCTAAATCGCTCAGACTCCTCACCCCAGCCCTCTCCTCAAAGAGGAGAGGGAGGGTGCCGTTTGGTCTTCGTTACAGCAGACCAATGGGAAGCTTCACAGAAAGTCGGCAGAAGATAGTTAGTGTGAGCGACAACATCCGTCTCTTTTCAGGCTGGGCCTTAGGCACTCTGGAGCACCAGTCTCAGGGCATCCAGGCGGACGCGGGCGGAGCCGATGGCTTCTTCCAGGGCGGTCATCTGGGCTTTGGCGGCTTCGATTTCCTCCGGGCGGACGTGGTCATTGATCTGGCGCAGGTCTTCCAGGCGATCAATTTCAGCCTGGAGTTGGGCCTTCATGGTCGCGGTGGATTCGGCGATGAGTTTCTGCACTTCCGCTTCTGCCAGCTTGCGTGATTTGGACAGCATGGCCGGGAAGATTTTGCGCTTGATACCCGCATTTTCGAGCAGGCGTGTGGGGCTGCCTTTTTCGATCTTGGCGTGCATATAGCCTGCGTCTTCACGACGATCCTTGCTGGTGTGATCCACCACCACACGGATGGGAACGGCGGAGAGGAAACGATCCACATGCAGGGTGGCTGGGGCGATGCATTCCACGATGAAATGCGTCTCCAAAATCAGTCCTTCACTGCCAGCGGCACGCCAGAGGCCAAAGCTGCTGTTACCACTTTCACTGCCTAACAAAAGATCCAACGCGCCACGCACCAGCGGATGATCTGGCGTGAGGAAAGCCATGTTTTCACGGGACAGCGCACGGGTGCGGTCAAAGCTGGCCAGCAAACCTTCATCAGGCAAAGCGGGGAACTTATCTGTGGTTAGGTGTGCCGGCATCAGCACGTAGCTGCGGTTGCCGTGCTCTTCCACATGCAGACCAAAGTGGTCCACAAGGCGGATGAAAAACTCTTCGAATTCGGTATCGGCATCTTGGGCGCGCACCGCCTGGATGACGGCTTCGGCCTGCTCAGGTTTGCAGGAATTCAGCTCCAGCAGGCGATCATGCCCGCGCTCCAGCTTGGCGGTGACGAGCTTGCGCTGCTCCTGAGATTTTTTGATGAAAGCCTTCAGCGTCGCGGCTTTCATGGACTCCATGAGCGGGGCTAACTGGTCACGCAGGGCTTCCACGATTTCGGTAGCTCCGTGCAGGTTCTTTTCAAAGGCTTGCAAGCCTTCATGGTACCAGCGTGCCAGGACTTCCTCCCCGCTGCCTTTGATGTAAGGCACGTGAATGTGGATGGTGCTGGTCTGGCCAATGCGGTCAAGACGACCGATGCGCTGCTCCAGGATTTCGGGGTCTTCCGGCAGATCAAAAAGCACCAGGTGATGCGCGAACTGGAAGTTCCGGCCCTCACTGCCGATCTCCGAACAAAGCAGGACGCGCGCGCCATCTTCTTCAGCAAAGAAGGCAGCTTGGCGATCCCGCTGCATCAGGGTTAACCCCTCATGGAACAGGGCCGCATTGAGATTGATCTCATGCAGCAGCAATTCGTGCACTTTTTCCGCCAGTTTGCGGGTACGGCAGATGAGCAGGACTTTTTCTTCTCCCAGCTCTTTCAGCAGCTTGGCCAGCCATTTGACTTTGGCTTCCAAAGGTTCATCACCTCCGGCAATCGGCACCAGTTTGGCCGAACGTTCAGGGAAACCTGTGAGTGCTGCACGTGTGTTGCGGAACATGACACGCCCGGTTCCGAACTCGTCCAACAAGGAAGAGATGAGCTTTTCACGCTCGCCTTCGGCACCGGATTTCATGGCCACCAGACGCTCTTTTAAATGCGGGGATTTTTTGGCAAACAGCTTCTCATCCGCTGCGGTGAGATTCTTGCCGGAGGCCAGACGATCCATGGCCTTGGCCACTTCCTCGTAATGTTCTGATTCAGCCAGGAACTGACCGAGATCCGCGTAGCGGTTCGGGTCCAGCAAACGCAGACGGGCAAAGTGGCCTTCAGGGCCGAGCTGTTGCGGGGTGGCTGTCAGCAGGAGCAAGCCAGGGATTTTAGCGGCCAAGGTTTCCACCAAGGTATAGGAAGGGCTCGTCACTTCCGGACTCCACTCCAGGTGATGCGCTTCATCCACAATCAAAAGGTCCCAGCCCGCTGCGGAGACTTGTTCCGCGCGATTCGGCGAGTTGGCCAAAAAGCTGGTGCTGCAAAGTATGAGCTGATTTTCCAGGAAGGGATTGATGCCCTCTTCCTCGGTTTCCAGGACATCACAGCGGTCTTCATCAAAGATGGAAAAGGTGAGATGGAAACGACGATACAGCTCCACAAACCACTGATGCACCAGCG
>JAOZVT010000691.1:2917-7248 GCA_025869455.1 Prosthecobacter sp. | reverse complement strand
CTCATCAGTTTCGCAACGATGCGCTCGCTCATAATGGATACAATCCAAGGAGCTCCGAAGTGAAAGAGCAGGTAGAGAATGATACCTGCGAGCACCGTCTCTAAAATGGTCACGGGACCTTTGTGGTATGGGAGTTCAATTCTTCCTGAGCATCACAGCGAGCAGGGCAATATCGGCTGGAGTCACTCCCTGGATGCGCGTGGCTTGTCCTAAGGTCGTTGGCCGGATTTGGGAAAGGCGCATGTTTGCTTCTGTTTTCATGCCGTGAATCTTGGAGTAATCGAAGTTCGCCGGAATCTCTTTTTCCTCCATACGTGAGGTCTTTTCGAGCATGACTTCCTGGCGCTGTACGTAGCCTTGGTATTTGAGATCGTTCTCCAGAAGCTGCCAGATCTCGTCCGTGAACTTCGAGCGGATGTCCTGGGGCAGGGAAGTATGATCGTTTTCAGTGCGGCGAATCCACTTTTCTAAGCGCATGCTTTCATGGCTAGTGGTCTGGGCGAAGCGGACAGCTTCAGCCAAACGAGCGGCTTTTTGCTCGGTATAGTCGCGGCGAAAATCATCGACCAGACCCAGGGCGGCAGCGCGTGGAGTCAGGCGCAGATCGCAATTATCCTGACGAAGTAGGAGTCGATATTCGGCGCGAGAGGTGAAAAGACGGTAGGGTTCGGTGGTGCCTTTGGTCACCAAATCATCCACCAAAACACCCAGATAAGCTTCACTACGGCCAAGAATCAGAGGGGGCTTGCCTTGAATTTTGAGGGCCGCATTGGCTCCTGCGAGTAGTCCTTGACCCGCTGCTTCTTCATAGCCGGAGGTGCCATTGATCTGTCCAGCGAAGTACAAGCCGCCAACGCGCTTCGTTTCGAGGGTTGAATACAGCTGAGTAGGAGGGCAGTAATCATACTCCACGGCGTAACCAGGACGGATGATTTCCGCTTTTTCCAGGCCAACGATGGAGCGGATAAACTGGTGTTGAACCTCGTAGGGCAGGGAAGTGGACACCCCGTTGATGTAGAATTCCCGAGTGTGCCGGCCTTCGGGTTCCAAGAAAACCTGATGCCGATCCTTCTCGGCGAAGCGGACGACCTTGTCTTCAATGGAGGGACAATAGCGTGGCCCAACCCCTTCGATGCGCCCGCAATACATGGGCGATTTGTCCAGATTAGCCCGAATGATGTCATGAGTTTCCGGGTTCGTGTAGGTAATCCAGCAGGGCGTTTGTTCCACGTGGAACATTTCCGGCTGCCAATGATTGAGGGTAAAGAGAGATTGTGGGCCGTTTCCAGCCTGGTTATCGCCCACCCACGCGTCCTCTGGGATGACTCCTGAAAGGTAACTGAAGTGCGGGGCAGGGGTGTCTCCAGGTTGAATTTCACACTTCGAGAAGTCGATGCTGCGACTATTGATGCGGCAAGGGGTGCCGGTTTTGAAGCGTTTCACCTCAAACCCAAGTTGAAGGAGGCTGTCCGAAAGGGTGGAAATACTGTCCCCCATGCGGCCCCCGGCTTGGTTTTGGAGACCCACATGCAGGAGTCCTCGCATGAAAGTGCCGGAAGAAATGATCACGGCAGACGCGCGATAGATCATTCCAAGGCTGGTACGTATGCCTATGACGACGTCGTTTTCGACCAGGATTTCAGCGGCATTGCCTTGATGGAGATCTAGGTTTGGCTGGTTTTCGATCAGCCATTTCATCCGAAACTGATAGGCCTTCTTATCGCATTGGGCTCGTGGGCTCTGCACGGAAGGCCCCTTTTTAGCATTGAGCATTCGAAACTGAATGCCCGTTGCATCGGTGTTTAGACCCATGACACCACCCAGTGCATCAATCTCACGGACGACATGACCCTTGGCCAAACCTCCAATGGCGGGGTTGCAGGACATCTGGGAAATGGTGTCCAGGTTCTGGGTGAGGATGGCTGTCTGGCAACCAAGACGAGCGGAGGCCATAGCGGCTTCAACCCCAGCATGGCCTGCGCCGCAGACGATGACATCGTATTGTTTGGGGTAGGTGTAGAGGCTGGAAGACATGGGAAAAGAGGATAGCACAGCCCTTGAAAATGTTCCATGTGGAACAATCAGAAGGCTAAAGGATGATTGTCCTACAGGATTTGCCCCGAAATGGCATCGGTTTCGAGGAAGGTATTCAATGCCAATTCTGACTCTGTAAAGGTCTCACTCTTGGGGGTAAATAGGATGGAATTGATGATCCGAGGCGTGTTGGAATCTGGGACATGCAGGATGTCCGCACCATGCAAAACTCCAAATCCAGGCCATGGCTGGCCCGAGGGAAGGGAACCATTGTTGATGATGACGACACGAGATTCAGAGTCATCCCACTCATTAATGATCTGTGTGTAAGCCTTCAAATTGCTCTGCCCAGTTTCGTTGAACATGGGGTTTTTCTGGTCCAGAAATTGGCGCGGAGTTAGGGTCTGCTCTTGAGCGCAGCTGGCGTAATCAGCGATTAGAAATTGGCTTTTGACCAGACTTGGTTCATAACCAAGCATGAGGAATGCGCAGGCAGGTGCGCCATCCAGATGGAGGCGGGTGGTCTTCTTTTGATCAAACCGACCGAGTGAATAATAGGCAAGCTCTTCGCCGTAGCTCTGTTTGAAAAGGCGGCTGAGTCCCTGTTTCAGATTCACCATGAATTGGCGGAGTTGGAAAGAGTGGATACTTTCTTGGAAGCGGAGGCAGGCAAATCCGGGTGAATTTTTATCGTGGCGAAAGACGCGATCTGTGACCCATTTGGTGAGATCGGGAGATGGCATTTGAGTGGTGACGACCCTCCAATAAGGGTCTTGGGGATTCCGCAGAGTCGGCATTTTATATGCTACGAATACGTATAGATTCATCGAACGGGTCTTTGTTTCCAAAGGACTCCTGACTTGCTTCCCGGCTTCATCCGGGTAGTATTCCTCTCCCTCAACTATGGCCACCAAGAACGCTCCTTCCGCCAAATCTGCTGACGCTCCGATCAACGCAAAGTTGACGCCTGCAGACAAGATTGAACTTTATCGGAAGATGGTGCGGGTGCGTCGTTTTGAGCAAGTTTCCCTTCAGCATTATCAGGCTGGGCGCATGGGTGGTTTCCTCCACCTTTACATCGGCCAGGAATCTGTGGCCATTGGCTGCGTTTCTTTGATGGGCGAAAATGATCATGTCATCACCGCTTATCGCGATCACGCGCATGCTCTCGGCGTCGGTATGTCGATGAATGAGTGCATGGCCGAACTGTTTGGTAAAGCCACTGGTTGTTCAAAAGGGAAGGGTGGTTCGATGCACTACTTTGCACCGGATAAAAATTACTGGGGTGGTCACGGCATTGTGGCTGGCCAAACACCTCTTGGTCTTGGCCTAGCGTATGGTTTGAAATATCGTGGCTTGAAAGGGGCAGCGCTCTGCTTCTTGGGTGATGGTGCTGTGAACCAGGGTGCATTTCATGAATCCCTGAACTTGGCTGCTCTCTGGGATCTTCCCGTTGTTTACGTGATCGAAAACAATGGTTACTCCATGGGCACTAGCCAGGAGCGCTCTTCCGCTTTCAGTGAAAACTTGGCGAAGCGTGCTGAAGGTTACGGCATGGCCTGGGATCATTTTGTGGGTGAAGATCTCTATGATGTTCGCGCTCGTGTGCAGGTGGCGATTGATCGCGCTCACAATGAAAGCAAGCCGACCATTTTAGAAATCGCAACCTATCGCTGGGAAGGCCACTCCGTTGCGGATGCTAACAAGCTGAAGTACCGCACGAAAGAAGAAGTGGAGAAATACCAGAAAGAGCATGACCCGATTCAGGTTTGGAAGCGCAATCTTCTCGCTGAAGGTGTGGCCACGGAAGATGAGCTGAAGAAAATTGATCGCGAAGCTCAAGCCGAAGCGGAAGCTTCAGCCGAATTTGCCAAGGCCAGTGCCTACCCAGAACCGGAGTCTATTTTTGAAGACGTTTATTGGGAAGTGGACAACAAAACTGAAGCCGGGGCGACGGGTCGCCACTTCTTCAACGATTGATACACTTTTTGTTAGGCGGTATGGAAACTTGCCGCCAAATCTTCTTCTGGCATAAAAGTATCCGATTCGGGCATCAGGTCAGAAGAAAGGTTGCTACTTACCTGTCGTACTGAATATGCTACGATTTACCGCGACGTGCGGAGAGAATCCGCGCGTTTGAACCTAACCAAACCTTCGTTATGAACCCAGCAAATACCAGCCGCCGCACTTTCATTCGCGGTACCATCGCCGGAGCTGCCGGCATTGCCACTTTGCCCACTTGGGCGAAAACCATTGGAGCCAACGATGATGTCCGCGTGGCTGTCATTGGTTTTAAA
>JAOZVT010000691.1:0-2907 GCA_025869455.1 Prosthecobacter sp. | reverse complement strand
ATCACGTGGTGCAGGCCACATCAAGAGCCTCCTCAAAATCAAAGGCGTGCGGATCGTTGCCCTTTGCGATGTGGACAGCCAGGTCATGGCCAAGCAGGTCGAGGCTTTGGGCAAAGAAAACCTCACGGTCAAGCAGTACAAAGACTTCCGTGAATGCTGTGCCGATCCTGAGATCGATGCCGTCACCATCGCGACTCCGAACCACAGCCATACTCTGGTGGCTCTGACTGCCATCGCCAATGGCAAGCATGTCTATGTGGAGAAGCCAGTGGCGCACAACATGTGGGAAGGCCGCAAGCTGGTAGAGGCCGCTGCCATCGCTGAGAAAAAGGGGTTGGTTGTTCAGCACGGGATGCAGCGTCGTTCTGACCTCGGTTGGGCTTCCGTCATGGAATACGTGAAGAGTGGCCAGATTGGTAAAGTGACTCTGAGCCGTGGTATCAACTACAAAGCGCGCCAGAGCATCGGTAAAGTCGATGCCCCAGTGCCTGTGAAAGATGTGTATGCTGCTGGTACTTTCAAAGGAGTGGATGGCAAAGCTACTCAAGGTGAACTGGACTACAAATTGTGGTCGGCACCGCGTCCGATGATGCCTGTGCAGCGCTCCCAGTTCCACTATGACTGGCACTGGCAGTGGGCGTACGGCAATGGCGACATCGGCAACCAGGGGCCACACCAGCTCGACGTGGCACGCTGGGCTCTCGGCAATCCGACTCTCCTGCCAAAACGCGTGATGAGTCTCGGCGGCCGCTGGGGTTATGACGACGATGGTCAGACCGCCAACAACCAGATGGCTTTCTACCACTACGAAGAAGGAGCACCTATCTTGTTCGACAACCGTGGTCTTCCGATGAAGGACATGAACTGGGCCAAGGGTGCTGAGCCAGTCTATCGTATCAACGGTAAGACCTCAGCACCTCGTATTGGCAACGTGATTCATTGCGAAGGTGGTTTCGTGGCAGAGTCCAAGGCTTACGATAACGATGGCAAGACGATCCAGAAGTTTGAAAACTTCCAGGACGGTCCTGATCACATGCTCAACTTCATCAACTCTGTTCGTGCAGGTAAGTTGACCAAGGATGTGCTCCACGTGTCTCATGGTTATCATGCAGCGGCGTTGGCTCACTTGGCTAACATCTCTTATCGCCTGGGCAAAGAGATCCCAAATGCAGACATCAAGGAGCGACTGAGCAACAGCAAAGCGGCTCTTGAAACCTTCGACCATTTCGTGGCTAACCTGGAAGCGAACCAGATCGACATGAAGGTTGATATGGCGGCAGTGGGTCCGTGGCTCGACTTCGATCCAGTGTCTGAGAAGTTCACTGGCGAATTCGCTGAAGAAGCCAACAAGCTTGCTCAAGACGAGTATGCTGAAGGCTTCGAACTGCCTGTCATCAGCTAAGCTTGGTCTAACCAATCATTGAGAAACGCGGGATCAGGAAACTGGTTCCGCGTTTTTTTTGCTCGTTGCTTGCCTAATCTCCCACATTATTGCCACCCATCATTCGCCAGCTATGGAGGTCCTGTATCGGAGAACTTCGGCTTGGGCGTTGGGATCTTTTTTGTTAGACAGAGTCTGAACGTAATCGGCAAAGAGCTCATCTTCCTGCGGTGAAAGGGCACGCTTCTCAGGTTCACTGAGGAGCCATCTTGTCCAACGTAGGGCCGTCGCGTCTTCACTTGAAGCCTTTTTGGGTATTTGGGCCAAAGCTGTTCGCGCTTGCCCTAGACTGATGGTTTGAACTTTGCCATCTTCTGACAAGCGATGCCGAGCGAGTGCTTCTGCTAGGTCGAGGAACCATTCGGGAAGACGCTCTGGGATTTCAGGCATCAGCAGGGAAAACCACCCTTGATTTTCCACCCTAAAAATCATCTTTTGGCTATCCTTGCTGATGTGGATTTCGGTGATGCCGTTGCCTTGGCGGATTCCCGGTGTTAAGCCATCGCCAGTTTGGGCATCCCAGACACGGATTTCACCTTCATCTGTTACAGTCACGAGGTAGCGTGCATCAGCGCTGAGGGCTAAGGAACTGACGAAGGACTCATGGCGAATGGAAATACCCGTGGCTTTTCCGGTGATGACATTCCAGAGGCGGACCTCTTGATCTCGACCTGAAGTAGCGGCTAATTTTCCATCTTCTGAGATGGCCACGGCACCGACGGCAGGAGGGTGAATGAATTCTGGACCCAGGGGGCGAAAACCATGTTCCACATCTAGGACGGAGACGCGTCCTTCAGAATCTGCCGCAGCTAGCAGGGTTGCCGCGCGGTTCCAGTTCAGGGTAGTGGCTTGCTTGATTTTTTTTGGTGCTTCCTTCGGTAGTTCAGGAATTTCTAGATAAGATTCATTGGGGCCGACCAGATAGTGCCTGGTGGTCATCCTCTGATGAATGCTCCAGGCTTGCACCGTCGGTTCATGTCTGGGTGCGACAATGAGCATGGAGCCGTCTGGAGTGACACTGACCTGGGCTATGCTATGCCTCAGACGATGTTGGGCACGCTCACCAGTGAGGGTATTCCAGACCTGCATTTCACCGTGTCGAGAGACGCTGGTAACTAGCCCCAGTTCCAGAGCTTGTGCAGCGACTAAGATTTCGCCATCGTGAGCCTGAGCGGGTGTTCGCGGCTGGCCTTTAGTCAAGTCCCACGCGTGGAGGTAGCCGCGACTGTCTCCCACCACCAGGGTGCTTGCATCAGCATTCATGCTGAGGCACATGACCGAGGAGGGATGGCCTAACGGCGGGAGCAATTCCGTTTCGGTGCGGAAGTTTCCCACATGTACTGTGCCAGATTGGAGACCTACGGCGATCATTTCTCTTTCTCGGTGTAGTGCGAGGGCGGAGATGCCATCACCTGTTTCAAACGGGTCTCCGATGGGCTTGCCCGTACTTAGATCCCATACAACGG
>JAOZVT010000690.1 GCA_025869455.1 Prosthecobacter sp. | reverse complement strand
CAATACCTCTCCCGCCAATGGGTTCTCATAGGGGCTTGGCTTGACGGATACTGTATAGCTGCATGACAATCACAAACACTATCCCAATCTTAGTTAGCCCCAAAGGGGCGAGACAACATAGCCCAGGGCGCGCGAGCCTAAGCGAGCAATGCCCTGGGTAGATGACCCGCATGCCCCATGACCAAGAGCCCCAAAGGGGGGAGACATCACACTAACGCCCCCACCGAAACGTCCCCCACCAATGGCCATGATGGCCCGCGATCCCCACAGCCGTTCTGGCTAAAAATCCCTTCAATAACCTACTTCTTCCGCGACCAGGCGGACTTCAGGAAACGCATGCCACACCATTTATCAATTTCCTCGATAGGCATCAGATCCTCGTAAAGCACCCAGCCTGGACCAGTTACGCGCCGATATCCCTCAAGCTCACCCGCATCCTGTTGACACAGAAGCTGACGAAATTTTCCCTTCCTCAACAAACCATCATATACGCCATGCTGCAGCACAAGCATGTCACCATATCCCAAACCTTCCGAGAAAATAAGCGCCTCAGCATTCCAGCCATCCAGCACAGCATCAGTTCCAATGCCCAGAGACAGATACCAATCTCTCGCCATTTGCAGAGGATCCTCAGAAGACCTTTTTCTCTGTTCTATGCAGCCCAGTTTCAAGCATTGAAAATCCCCCACACTCAAGCTCAAAGCACGCACCTCCGGTTCCGCTATCAACCCTGCCATTTTTTCGTAAAACTCAGGCGAAAACTTGGATTCGATGGGGCTTTGGTAGTCTGCATCAGTGCGGATCAGCGGAAGTTCAACCTTGTAATCCAAAGGATGGCGTCGTTGATCGATCATCGCCAGCTCCACCTGGATCATGCGATCTTGTGACTGTCGCAGTTCAGCCTGGACTTGTTTCACCTCATCGAGCAAAGTTTCCGCCTGTTGATTGAATCCTGCATTATGGCGGATGTCCAGCCAGCACTCTGACTCTGGTCGCGTATCATCCCCGTCATTCCTGAAGCAACGATCAAATTCCACCAACGGAATCCAGTCTTCCGGCCACCGGTAGGATTCAGGATCTTTGCGTTCATTCTTCCGCCATTCGCGACTGCTGCGCACTGATGTGGGCACATCCAGTAGTTCCACCCAAAAATATTTCCACACATCCCCAGGCCTCTGGATGGCCATGAATTCATAGACCCTGTAAGCTGCCATGGCATCGGCAATCAAATGGTGCAGCGCAAAGTCATGAAGTTGGACCTTGAACGGCTGGGATTCATCCCCTCGATAACCATATACTTTGGATTCAATCAGCATTGTATTTCAAAATATGACCAAGAGTGACAAGGTGTAAAAACAGCATTAATATATAAGAGAACACAGAAAACTTCATCATACCAACGGCTCATCTTTACTCCATCGGGAATCTAAGGATTCGTCACCCCCGCCCCAGGCCGATTGGTAACTACCAAATCGGGAAGCCGGTTGACCACGCTGGAGGACAGCACAAAAGCTTTCACATTGAGCCAAGCCAGCTTGGACTTCAGGACCCCGGTCAAGGCCCCTAGCTTTTGCTTGGCACTGTCGGTGTTTCGAAACGAATCATCTTCCAGCCAGAGAACGACGGTTACGTCATTTCCTTTTTGAAAGGCCGCTGCCAGAACCTCCGAAGGAAACTCCTGGACGTTGTTGCGCAGCGCCCCCACCAGCGCGGCAATCGTATCTCTAACTTTAACGGCGATCTCCACCGCGACTTCATGACCCATGCGTGGTTTGTTGGCAATCCGATGTCCCCGAAAATCCTTGGCCTCCAGAAGAAGCAGGCCCGTCAGTTCATGAACACCAATGACATCCACAGCCTTGGCCGATTGCGGCACACCCTCAACTATCCCCTGCAATTTCATGGCCTTTTTGCGATAATAGGCCGTTTCATCATACTTGAATGCAACGTACCA
Source organism: Prosthecobacter sp. (assembly GCA_025869455.1). Classification (GTDB taxonomy): domain Bacteria; phylum Verrucomicrobiota; class Verrucomicrobiia; order Verrucomicrobiales; family Verrucomicrobiaceae; genus Prosthecobacter. The sequence continues at coordinate 5,301 of JAOZVT010000690.1, read as the reverse complement.
CGGCTCTCCGAACTCAAAACATTGCTTTTCGACTTCAATCAGAGTGGATGACATAGCTCAAGCGCGAGTTTGGCTGTTTTGAAAAAGGCTGCCTTCGTAATCATATAGAGCCGCGTATTCCGCAATGATGGGGTTGTCCTCCAGATCGGCCAGTCTGTTGCCACTGCTGACAGAAACGCCTTTCTCATCTGACCCACGGCGGACGAGTCCAAAAAACTTCACCTGGCAACGTTGATCTTCGTCAATACCCTCTGAATACTCTGAGGCTAGTGAAAGCCGTGTACTGAGAAGGTAGTCATGACTGACGACAAAGACCTGGATTCCCCGGTTGGCCAGACGCAGCAGCGTCTCAGAAAGTTGGACAACCATTTTAGGATTCAAATTGGCTTCCGGCTCATCCCAAAAAAGAAAGCCATTCTGGGTTAGGGTGCCATTGATAATGAGCTGGGCCAGTGCCGCCAGTTTCCGCCACCCTTCGGAGAGCAAATGTGCCTCAATGCTCCCGTCTGCACCGGTGACATAAAAGCGCCCTCCCTCCAGACTGACCCTGCCCCGAATCTCATGCTCCAGCGGTTTGACCAAAACATCCAGCATCTCATCCCTCGGACCTCGTAACTGCCCAGCACTTAAAGCGACGCAGATATCATAGAAAGTTTCGTCAAAAGAGAGTTCCCGCTTTTGATAAGCGGCAATGAACCCCTCAAACAAAGCAAGCACTTCCCGTGAAGGCAGAAAGGCGGCTTCCTGAAGCTTTCCCACATCGCTTTCAGCATCGCTGACTTTGTCCAATGAACTAAGCTTGAACTGGCACTTGCCACCATTGGTAAAACTGGCTGAAACCTCCGCACTGCCCTGTCCTTTCCTTCGTTGAACAAGGCGCCCAATGCGATCCCCATCTGGCCGGAAGACCCCGGCCAGCTTGCTAGCGAGACGATTCTCCAGTTTCTCTGCCTCCAGAACGCTGCCGTTGCCGGAAGTCTCGCCACATTCTTTGACGAGGGTATAGAGCAACTTCAGCAGATGAGATTTCCCACACCCGTTGCGGCCAATGAAGACATTGATACCAGGCGAGAACTCCAAATCCTCATCCGAAAACAGTCCAAACTTCTTGATGGAAGCTGACTTGAGGATGGCCGCCCCGCAGGGCTGTAGGGAGTTCTTCAGATTCATGTTCAGCGGAGTATCGCTGAGAGCGCCCGTTTGTGAATCAAAGAATGATCACTTTTATCAGGTTTTGACTTGGATGCCACAGTTGCCCCTGCCATGGCGGATGAGACAGCCGCACCGCTGCTCCCATTCTCCCCCCTTGCATCCCACCCGCCTTTCCGCGATAATACCTCTCTCAGCCAACCATCTGCTGACGGTGATTCTGCCATGTCCTTGTTTGTCCATTTTCTGTTCCCCAGTCAGCCTCAGGGGGAGATTTGGGGATGGGATGGGGATTCCCATCCCCATCGCAAGGCGTTGGTATTCAATTGCTTAACCGCGAAAATCCCCACATGGGGAAATTTTGAAAGGCTCCCCATTTCCCCATCGCTCGCTTTTATGGACAAATCAGCCATCGTAAGTCATAAACTCTAGCATGGAGCACAGGCGTCCCGCCTGTGGCTAAACAGCCAAGATGGCTGTTCCCCATAAAAATCACCCATCACGAATTTCAATCATGTCCGAATCCACCATCTCTGCCCAGCCTCCAGAGAAGCTCACCGGGATCCACATCGGTAAGACCAAACATTCCGCTGCGGGAGTTCCAGCCGTGGCGAACTCGCTGAAGCATATCTATGGCAGCAGCGGCTTGCTGCGCGGTACTTCGGCCATGTTAAAGCTGAACCAGATGGGCGGTTTTGATTGCCCGAGCTGCGCCTGGCCAGACCCTGAAGATCACCGCAGTGCGTTTGAGTTTTGTGAAAACGGAGCCAAAGCCATCGCCTCGGAGACGACGAAGCACCGCATCACGCCACAGTTCTTCGCGGATAACAGCGTGGAGGAATTGTCCGAATGGAGTGACTATGACATGGATCAGGCTGGGCGACTGACTCAGCCGATGGTTCTCAGAGCAGGAGCCACCCACTATGAAGAAATCTCCTGGGATGATGCCTTTGATCTCATTGGTCGGGAATTGAACGCGCTAGTCTCTCCAGATGAGGCGGTCTTTTACACCTCAGGCCGAGCTACCAATGAGGCTGCCTTTTTATACCAGCTTTTTGTTAGGCATTACGGTACCAACAATCTGCCAGATTGCTCCAACATGTGTCATGAGTCCAGCGGCGCAGCCCTGGGCCAGAGCGTGGGCGTGGGGAAGGGGACGGTCACGCTGAAGGATCTGGAAACGGCAGAGACCATTCTCATCATGGGGCAAAACCCCGGTACCAATCACCCGCGCATGCTCAGCAGCCTGCAACGGGCGGTGGAAAATGGAGCCACCATCATCGCGGTGAATCCCATGAAGGAAGCCGGGCTGACAGGCTTCATGCATCCGCAGCAGGTCAAAGGCGTGCTCGGCATGTCCACCCCACTGGCCAAACATTTCCTGCAAGTGAATCTGAATGGTGATCAAGCCCTGCTGAAAGGCATCGCCAAGACATTGGTGGAAGATGGCCATCTGGACTCAGGATTCCTGCAAGAACACGTCACGGGTTATGAAGCCTATCGCGCCCATTTGATGACCCAGGATTGGGCTGAGCTAGAAAAACTATCCGGCATTCAGCGTGATGTCATGCAGATGGTGGCGAGGCAATGCGCTAGCGGTGAACGCAAGCTGATCACCTGCTGGGCCATGGGCCTGACGCAGCATAAGAATGCGGTGGCCACCATTCAGGAGATCGTGAACATCCACCTCTTGCTCGGAGCCATCGGGCGTGAAAGTGCAGGCCTCTGTCCCGTGCGTGGTCACAGCAATGTGCAGGGAGATCGCACCATGGGCGTTTTTGAAAAGATGCCCGAGTGGTTCATGGACAATCTGGAGCGTGAATTTCAGTTCACCGTTCCACGTCGTCATGGCTGGGATACCGTGGCCGCGATCAAGGCCATGCATGAAGGAAGCGGCAAGGTGTTCTATGCTCTCGGTGGCAACTTCCTCCAGGCCACACCGGACACCGAGTACACAGCGGAGGCGCTTCGCCGCTGCAACCTCACCGTACACGTTTGCACCAAGCTAAATCGCAGTCATTTGGTCACCGGACGCACAGGTTTGATCCTGCCTTGCCTGGGACGCAGTGAATGGGAAGAGCAGGGGGACACCACGCAATTTCTGACAGTGGAAAATAGCATGAGTGTGGTCCACGCCTCCCACGGTCATCTGGACCCGGCTTCGCCTTACTTGCTGAGTGAACCCGTCATTGTCGCCCGCACCGCCGCAGCGACTCTGGGGGACCGCTCCAAGGTGGATTGGCTGGGCATGATCGAAAACTACGATCGCATCCGCGAATCTATCGAGCGCGTGGTCCCCGGCTTTGAAAACTTCAATGAACGGGTGCGTCAGCCCGGTGGTTTTTACCTGCCCAATACCGCCCGTAACCGGGAATGGAAGACAAGTTCCGGCAAGGCCGAAATCCACACGCATCCTTTGCAGGTGCTGGTGCCTGGACCTGGGCAACTGATCCTGCAAACCTTCCGCAGTCATGACCAGTTCAACACCACCGTGTACGGCCTGAATGACCGTTATCGTGGCATTGGCAATGAACGCCGCATCATCTTCATGAACCCTCAGGACATGAAGGAGCGCGGCATCGGGCCGCTGGAGTCGGTGGACATCACCAGCCACTTCCAGGGGGAGACACGTGAGGCACATCGCTTTTTAGCGGTGCCTTATGATCAGCCCACAGGAAACTGTGCGGCTTATTTCCCTGAGGCAAACGTATTGGTACCCATTGGCAGTTTTGCCGATGTCAGTCTGACCCCCACTTCAAAGAGTGTACTGGTCACCGTGAAACCTTCTGCTTAATCTATTCCCGAATATCCCCCCCTTTATGAAACCTGTTCTGATTGCCCTATTTTCTCTGGTTACCGCCATGTCTGGAGCCGCCATCGTCGAAAAAGCGGTGGAATACAAAGCTGGCGATGTCCTCTGCGAAGGGTGGCAGGCCTATGACGATGCCCTGACAGGCAAGTTGCCCTCCGTCTTGATCGTCCATCAGTGGACAGGCCTGAGTGACAATGAAAAGATGCGCGCAAAAATGTTGGCCGAACTCGGTTACAACGTCTTTGTGGCCGATGTGTATGGCAAAGGCATCCGCCCACAGCCACCCGAGTCGGGCAAAGAAGCTGGCAAATACAAATCCAATCGCGGATTGCTGCGGGATCGTCTGAAAGCTGCGCTGGCCGTGCTGAGCAAGGAACCTCAAACAGATACCTCCAAGATCGCCTGCATTGGTTACTGCTTTGGTGGCACCGCTGCCATTGAGCTGGGGCGCAGTGGCGCACCGCTGAAAGGCATCGTCAGTTTCCACGGCGGCCTGGATTCACCGACTCCTGAAGATGGGAAGAACATCAAGGCCAAAGTGCTGGCCCTGCATGGCGCGGATGATCCGTTTGTCCCAGCCGCAGACATCGCCGCTTTTGAAAAAGAAATGAAGGATTCCGGGGTGGATTACAAACTGGTCCAGTATCCAGGTGCTGTGCATGCCTTTACCCAAATCGGCGCGGGCAATGACAACTCCAAAGGGGCCGCCTACAATGAAGCGGCGGATAAAGCCTCCTGGGAAGAAATGAAGGCCTTCTTCACCCGAATCTTTGCCGATTAAGCGACCATGAAAACCCTGCGAACATTGATCCTCATGCTCGCAGGGGTGGCTGCGACATCAGTAACCGTCTTCAGCGCTGAACCTGCCCCGACTACGGCGGCTAGCAGTGCTGAAACCAAGGTCGCGACAGAGGCCACTGACTTCCTCCGCTTTGTCGAAGAAGACGATGCCGATTCCCTGCAAACGGCTATCGTTACCTACACCCGTGTCGATGGCGTCTCTGTTGCCCTTGTCGGGGCGGTACACATTGCTGACAAGGCCTACTTTGACGCCCTGAACGCCCGCTTTAAAACTTATGAAGCCGTGCTCTACGAACTGGTCGGACGCCCCATCGAGTTACGCGATGATTTGCAACCTGGAGATGGTTCTGAAAAACTTCAATGGTTAGGCCAAGTCCAGGAAATGATGCGCAAGACCCTGAAGCTGGAAAGCCAGCTCAAGGGCATTGATTACAAAGCCAAAAACTTTGTCCACGCGGATATGAGTGTGGAGGGGTTCTTTGAATCTCAGGAGGAGAAAAAGGAAACCTTCCTGACGCTCTGGATGAAAGCCATGCAGG
>JAOZVT010000689.1 GCA_025869455.1 Prosthecobacter sp. | reverse complement strand
CCGTGCCCTTTTATCGCGAGCTGATCCGCCTGCACAAAGAAGAAGGACTGAGCTTTAAAAACGTCATCACCTTCAATCTCGACGAATACTACGGCCTAAGCGGAGACCACCCGGAAAGCTACGCCTGCTTCATGCGTGAGCAGATTTTTGATCACATTGATATCCCCAAAGAAAACATCAATATCCCCAGCGGCCTCGTCCCTGGAGATCAGGTTTTCGCTCACTGCCGTGAGTATGAGGAAAAAATGGACGCGGCTGGCGGCATTGATTTCCAAATTCTGGGCATTGGGCGCACAGGTCACATCGGCTTCAACGAACCCGGCTCCAGTCGCGATTCCCTGACCCGTCGTATCACCCTGGACCGCGTTACGCGTCAAGATGCCGCTGCTGACTTCCGTGGGGAAGAAAACGTGCCACACTTTGCCATCACCATGGGTGTCGGCACCATCCTGCGAGGGAAAAAGCTAGTCCTCATGGCCTGGGGTGAAAACAAGGCCGAAATGGTGGCCAAAGCCGTAGAGGGCGACGTCACAGAAGCGATCTCCGCCTCCTTCCTGCAAGGGCATCCTGACGCGCGCTTCTGCATTGATGAAGGTGCCTCCCGTGAACTCACACGCGTCAAGCTTCCTTGGTTAGTCGGCCCTGTTTCCTGGACTCCACGTGAAACCCGCCGCGCTGTCTGCTGGCAGGCATTTAAAACCAATCGTCCAGTGCTGAAGCTGACCGATGAGCACTACAATGAGCACGGCCTTAGCGATCTCCTTTCTGAACAAGGCCCCGCCTATCAGCTAAACATCCGTATCTTCAACCAGCTCCAGCACACCATCACGGGCTGGCCGGGGGGTAAACCAAATGAGGATGATACCTACCGCCCAGAGCGTGCCACGCCGTATCCTAAACGCGTGCTCATCTTCAGCCCAGAACCTCAGGATGCCATCGTCGCCATGGGCAGCACCATTGAGCGCCTCGTCGAACAAGGTCATGATGTCCGCATCATCGCGCTGACCAGTGGCAGCCTGCGCATTGCCGACAGCGAAGCTGATAAATTTGCAGGAACCCTGCTGGAGCTCGCTGGCGTGGTGGAAGACAGCCCTGCTTGGCAACATCAGACCTCCTACGCCCGCGAAGTCCTTCGTCTGCTGGAGGAAAAAGGTGAATTTGGCGAGGACACCCCTGTCCTCCGCCAGCTCAAGGGCCTGATCTTGCGCGGTGAACTGCGTGACGCCGCTCATGCCTGCAATGTCGGAACAGATCACATCACCTTTCTGGATCTGCCTTTCTATGAACAGGGACGTTACCGCCGCTTCAAAAGCACGGAGGCCGATGTCGAAGCTCTCGCCACGCTTCTGCGTGAGTCAAAGCCACACCAGATTTACACCACGGGTGATGCCGCAGACCCAAGCAGCGTCTCCGGCATTTGTTTCAAAGTGCTCGAAAGCGCCCTTAAAACCTGCAAAAAAGAAGACTGGGCTGGCAGCACCAGTCTTTGGCTGTATCGCGGCAAAGAGAAACCCCTGGCAGCTCATGAAATTGACATGGCCGTCCCGCTCAGCCCCATGCAGCTCGGGCGCAAGGCACGGGCACTCTCCCGCTACGGTTCCCTTTCCAGCCTGGAGCTAGCCTCCCCGGAATCCAATCAGCAAAACGCTGGTAACTACGATGCTCTTGGCCTCGCTGAGTATGAGGCCATTGAAACCTTTCAGCGCTGGAGTCGTGTGTAGGATCTTTAGCATCTCAGCGCTTCCCCTCGCTTAAGTGTTGGCAGCAGCATGATTCGCAGCTTTCATAGGCCGCGATGAAGGCCCTGCTATTCACCACTCTGGCGGTTCTCCTTGGTACTCTTCCTGCCCTTGCCGATGGCATCGTGCAGGGCCGTGTCATGTTGGATACGGCGCGTCCGCCTGCTGTCGATGCAGGCTACAAGCCCAAGACCATCAAACCAATCCAGGCAGAGGAGTCAGGGCGTGCGATTGTCTGGCTGGAAAAAAGCGGCATCACCTATCCCCAAACACGCGTTGGCGAAGTCGTGAAGATTCAGCAGAGCGGCTATCAATTTCGGCCCTCCGTCATTGCAGTGCAAAAAGGTGCCAGTGCAGAGTTCCCGAATAAGGATGACGAATTTCACAACGTTTTTAGTTATTCCAAAATCCGTCGGTTTGACCTCGGTCGCTTTCGCAAAGACGAATCCAGCCCTCGCATCACCTTTGACAAACCTGGCCTGGTTAAAATCTACTGTGAAATCCATCAACACATGCGCTGCCGTGTCTTGGTCCTAGAGACACCTTGGTTTGCTGTCACGGATACCAAAGGCCAGTTCAAGATCTCAGGGATCCCGCCAGGGGAGTACGAAATCAAAGCCCTGCTGCCTTCCGAAAAACGCATCGAAAGTAAGGTCACTGTGACACAGGGAAAAACTACCCCGGTGGAACTCTCCCGCTAATAACCCCGACCGTGAAATGACTTTTCGCGCCAAGCTCCAACAGGCCATCTTGGGTGTCGTAGCGGGCACCACCGTAGCCGTTCTCTGGGTAGCTCAGACGCAAAACAGCGTTTCTTACCGCCGCATGGTGGATACCCTCTTTCGTCAGCAGATGGAGATTTTCCGTCGGGAGCAGGATTCACAACTTCAGCTAGCCAAACAGCAAGCCACACGTTTGGCCGATTCCGTCAGACTTTTTGCTGCGCTGGAAGAAGGAGATCCAGAGACCTACAAGGTAGCCGTGGATGAATTGCGTTTAGCGGAATTTGATTTCTTCCGGCTCGCGAGCACCCAAACGGGCCTCATGCCGCCGCCAGAAGGCACTCGCACAGGACACTTCAGCCCTGATGTAGAAACCTCCCTGGAAACACAGCTCAATCAGGCTGCCAAAGCCATCCCTGAAGATGAGCCCAATTCGCAGGTGGGTTTTGTCAGCCTTTCTTCGGAAGATGGCTCACAGCAGTTTTATCGGGTGCTAGCGATGCAGATCAGAAACTTTGATCAAACGGTAGGCACCCTTTTCCTGGGCCAAAGTGTGCGCCGTTTCATACCCAAGGTGGAGGATGCGAACGCTCCACAGATGCAGACGGCATTTTGGACTCAAGAAGGACTTCTTTCCGAAGGCATTCCCCTGCTCACTAAAACTGAAATGACCCGACAACTCGCCACCATTGGCACTCAGGCTCAACTGGATTTTTCCTTTCAAGTGGCCGGCGTGGATCACTACGCACATTTGCACCTGCTCAATCCCAAGTCTCATTTTCAACCCACCTGGTTAGTCAGCATTTTTTCCCTCGCTGATCTGCAAACCCAACAGCAAGAGCTTCGCCTGCGCGTGATTGCTATCGGCCTTATCGCCCTGTGCTTAGCTTCCGTTGTGGCTTGGTTTTTTGCGGCACAGTTGGCCAAGCCCATCCGTGAACTAGTGAAGGCCACGAATGAAGTGCGGGCAGGAAACTTCCAAGTTCGATTAACCCGTGGCCGAACCAACGAATTCGCCGCACTAACTGAGTCCTTCAATGACATGACGGAAGGTCTTGCGCTCAAAGAACGCTACCACTCCGTACTCAGCATGGTGGCAGATGCTCGTGTGGCTGAGCAGCTCATGGCGGGCAATATCCAGCTAGGCGGCGAGCTCCGCCAAGTCACCGTCATCTTTTGTGATATTCGTGGTTATACCGCCCTCAGTGCAGGACGTGACCCGCGTGAAGTCATTGCCCTGCTCAATGCGCATATGGGAGCCTTGACCCGTGTCGTTTACCGCTGGCATGGTGTGATCAACCAATTTGCGGGAGATGCCCTCATGATCCTATTTGGCGCACCTGCAAGCCATGGTGACGATGCACAAAATGCCGTCAATTGCGCCCTCGAAATGATTTCCGAACGTGATCGATTGAATGCCGATAGCCAAGAGCCATTGGGCATCGGCATTGGCATAGCCACAGGCACCGTGGTAGCAGGTTGTATAGGCGCAGAAAACCGGGCCGACTACACCGTCGTCGGAGAGCACGTCAACCTAGCGGCCCGCCTATGCAGCAGTGCTGTCGCTGGCGAGATTATCGCAGATGCCGCGACCCAGGCTCTGCTGCCAGCTACTTTTCAAACCCAACCGCTCCACCCTTTGAAGCTCAAGGGTTTTGCTGAACCCGTGGCCGCCTTCCGGGTCATTTCCACCACCGCCGTCTGATGAAAATCATCCTAGTCTGTCTCTGCCTTTTCACAGTCTCCGCCAGTGCCCAGGAGTTTCTCAACGCCCTGGACGACAACCTCACTTTAGCCACGCCTAACCAAACCTTCCGCATTGATCTTTCCGGGTTGCTTGATTTGGAACTCTACGCCCCAGAAACCCCAGCGATGGGTCTCCTAGACACGGATGACGGCCTTTTTTTCAATCCACGTCTCACTCTCTTCCTCGATCTCCAAGCCACCGAACACCTCCATGCTCATGCCCAGATGCGGGTGGATCGTGGCTTTGATCCTGGGTTTGCTCAAGATGGACGCACCAGTTTGGATGAATACTTCATCGAATGGAAACCGCTGGAACAAAGCTGGATCAACTTCCGGTTAGGCAAATTTGCCACCTCTTTCGGAGCTTGGACAGAACGCCGCCTCTCCTGGGAGAATCCCTTCATCACCTCCCCCATGGCCTACAATGACATGCTACCCATTAGTGATGATGCCGCAGTACCCCTGGCCGGATTCGCAGGCCGCCGCCACCTGCCGGATAATCGCCGCACCTGGTTACCCATCATCTGGGGACCTTCTTATGCCAGCGGAGCTTCCATCTTCGGCCAAATCGGCGTTTTCGACTATGCTTTTGAAATCAAAAATGCCGCTCTGGCCTCTGCACCGCGTTCCTGGGACATCGTGGAAAACGGCTGGGACTCCACCACCTACACAGGACGCCTCGGCTGGCGTCCATCACCGGAGTGGAACCTCGGCAGCTCTTTCAGCCACGGGCCTTACATGATGGCGGAATCTCAATCATCCCTGCCTGCGGGCAGTAGCTTCCGAGATTTTAATCAAACGACCTTTGGCATTGATGGCGCATGGTCTCACGATCAATGGCAAATCTGGAGTGAACTGATGACCAGCCGCTTTGAAGTCCCCAATATCGGCGCGGTAAGAGTCGTCAGCGGATTCCTGGAAGCCAAACGTAAACTCAATGCCCAATGGTGGCTCGCGACACGATGGAATCAAAGTTGGTTCGGCGATCTCCCCGGCACGAGTACAGGCTGGGATAATGATGGCTGGCGCGCCGACTTCTCACTCGGCTACCGCTTCAGTCGTCACCTCCAGGCCAAGCTGCAATACTGCATCGCCGAACGCTCAGGCCAGGATGAAGAAGGAGATCATCTCTTTGCTGCCCAGATCACCGTGAAGTTTTAGCACCTGATCAGGCTAGGAGTACTTCACATCCTTGCGCGGCTCCATTTCAAAGGCAGTTGCCTCCTGCTCCGCCACATTGGGCTTCAGGACATCTTCGCGGAATTTGATGTAATGCGGGTCATCCTGGCAGATCGCCAGCTTGTCCATGCTTTCCACTTCCAGGTAAACAAACCAGGGGTAGGGATCACTGGGATTGACACGCTTCCCCGTTTTCACGGTCAGCACCTCAGGCACACGCAGCAGCGCCATGCGCGTGCGCGACATCATCTCCTCCAGCTTTTCCTCCGTGACCTCGGGTCTGAGCTTATAAAGACTGAGGTAGGCGATCATGCAGAGACGATCAGTTCTTCCAATTCAGCACACCCTTGCGCCAGGCATACAGGAAAGCCACGCCCAAGATGCTGATGAAACCCAGGGCCGCCCATGCGATACCCACGCCAAAGGTGGCCAGATAATCCTTATAGATAACCGCGCCTGGATACAGGAAAACCACCTCGATATCGAACAACACAAAGAGCATCGCCACGACGTAAAACTTCACGCTGAATCGAGGTTGGCCCTCACTGAGAGGAAGCATGCCGCACTCATAAGCACTGTCTTTGATGACGTTTCGCTTGGCCGACTTCCCGAGCAAAACTGAAAGCAGCAAAGTGGCACCAGCAAAACCGCCCGCGAGGACGATTTGCAAAAGGACGGGGAGATAGTTCTCAGTCATGACAGGAAAAGGGGCGCGGAGTAATAGCCGACCCAAAGCGCAGCGTCAAGAGGCCGGGCTGCGGCATGCCTTTTCCCGCATTCAGAACTTGTCATTTTCCAACTCCTCAGGCTCCAGCTGACCAAGCACCTCCCGAAAGCTCACGTTTTGCCCCCTATTCAATCCGTTGTTTGATGGCTTGTAAGATTCCAAGCCTGGGTAGGGTTCTCTCACTTACCATGCCAGACCGCCGCTCCTTCCTCAAAAATGCCGCCCTTTTCGGTGGTTCCCTTGCCCTTAGTGGCACCTCATTCGCCGCCACACCCCGGGTCAATAAGCTCTGCTTCTTCACCAAGCACCTCCAAGGCCTCCCTTTCAACGAGATCGCCAGCCTGGCCGCAGAAATGGGCGTGGATGGCATTGAAGCTCCCATTCGCCCCAAAGGTCACATTGAGCCTGAAGCCGTCGAGACCGAATTGCCAAAACTTGTTGATGCCCTCAAAACACAAGGCCTGGAGCTCACCATCATGACCTCTGGTATCAATGAGGTCAGTGAAGAGCAGCTCACGGAAAAAGTCCTCCGCACCGCCGCCGCCCTGGGGGTGAAGCGCTATCGCATGAGCTATTTCAAATACGACCTGAGCAAGCCCATCTGGCCACAGCTCCAGGAGATCCGCCCGAAGATCAAAGACCTGGTCCAGCTCAGCTCAGAGCTGGGCATCCAGCCTCTTTTTCAAAACCATTCCGGCAAAGACTACTTCGCGGCCCCGATCTGGGACATGTATTCCATCATGCGCGAATACACCCCAGAGCAGTTCGCCTTCGTTTTTGACATCTACCACGCCACGGTCGAAGGCGGCTCATCCTGGCCCCTGAATGCCAAACTCACCGAAGACCACTGGGGCGGTATTTATTTCAAAGACTTCCAGTGGAAAGGGCGCAAAGCCGAAGGCTGCCCACTTGGCCAAGGCCAGGTCAATCCTGACTTCGCCAAAATGCTCGCCAAAAGTGGCTACTCCGGTCCCATTTCCCTCCACGTCGAGTACCTCAAAGGCAACGCCAAGGAAGCCGCCTTCCTCAAAGAATGCCGCGACGCCCACGTGCGTGATCTCAAAGTGCTCAAGGAATGGATGGGCTGGAGCTAAGCTGTCATTCCCCAAAACAGCGTGCTGAGACTGAAAAAGACTGAGCACGCTGTTTCACCTTCCTTGCAAACAG
>JAOZVT010000688.1 GCA_025869455.1 Prosthecobacter sp. | reverse complement strand
GGCCAGAAAAATGCCACAGGCACTTGGAAACAAACGCCCTCCCGAATGGATGATGCAGTCATCCACCACAATGTGATGCGTCAGTGTTTCATCCGTCGGCATCTTGATATCTCCCATGCGCACGCCTCCGCCGCCGAGATCATTTAGATAGCAATGGGTGAGGCTGCTATTGGCACAAGCGGTGCGGAACCAAACGGCATAACCACCTGTGTGTTCAATGGCACAATGACTGAAATGAATATCGTGACTGCTGTCAAATTCAATGGCCGCGCCGACCCCAGCAGCGGCTTGACCATCATGATGACCGTTAGGACCATAGAGGTGCTGTGTGTGAGCGAAGGTGATGCCTTCAAATGAAACATGCTGAACGCCTGCACCTACAATCAACTTCTCAGTGGCCGGAGCAATGACCTTGGCCTTGGTTAGATCCTCGCCCGGCAAAGGTTTGTAAAGGAGGATGCCCGCCCTAGACAGGAACCACTCGCCAGGAGCATCCAAAGCAGCGCGGAAATTTTCCACGTACCAACGCTGATCTGGTTCATACTCGACAAAGGGATAACGTGCCGAACCAACGATGCGAATGGCATTTGCCTCGTCATTCATTTCCTTGATCCGACATTGGCCCACCGTCCAGGTTTGCATAATGGTCAGCAAAACATCCGCACGTTCACTTTCTGGAATCGCCTGGAGAATCGCGTAGTCGGCTGGGCAGGCGACAAAGGCCTCAAAGCTAGGGCGCTTCATGCCTTCAAACATATCCGTCGCGGCCTGTGACTTGGCATTAAAATAACCCGCCACGGCCCCTGGACGATTGTCCAAGGCATTCGGTGTACGAGCACGGACGGCACGGCGACCATTGATCCAAAGTTGTTCAAAAGGCCCCTTCACTTCCGCCTGCCAAAGGCCGCCTTCCATTTCTTTCCACCCAGTGATGACCTGACCGCCTGTGAAAGTGACTTCTGCTTTTTGGGCGGCCTGATAAATCGTCGGTCCTGTCGCGCTACCGCTGTCAACAATTTCCATTTTCAGAGGCTCTGCGAGGAAGTAATCCCCACTGGCAAATTCCACCTGTATGCTCCCCTTTTCGCCACCTTGACGCAATTCCCTGACTTTTTGCTGCGCAGCTAGGGGAGAAGAAATGGGGCCTGTGGGACTGACTTGGACCACAGAATCCGCTAAAACGGGGACGGTAAAGAGTATGAAAGCGAGGGAGAGACGCATCTTGGCGTGTAGCGCGGGAAGCCACGACTGGCAAGGAGAGGCGATTGGAATGGAAACAAGTCGCCTGTTTGCAGCGTTCAGAAGAAACGACATGTCCGCTGCTGCCGATTCTCTGCTCCAGACCACACGCCGCCATTTCTTCAGCCAATGCGGCATGGGGATCGGCAGTGTGGCACTTGCGTCCATGATGGCGGAGCGTGGTTTGCAAGCTGCTGCCACAGCCGCCACTCAGGCTGGACCTGGGGTACCAGTGCGCGGCAATCATCCCGCCAAGGCCAAAAATGTGATCTTCCTGTTCATGGCGGGCGGGCCTTCACAACTGGAACTGTTTGATTACAAGCCGGTGCTGCAAAGGCTCAACGGCCAACCGATTCCGCAGAGTTACATTGAGGGAAAACGCTTTGCCTTCATGGGCAGCAGTCACAGCGTAAAGCTATTAGGCACACGCCGTGATTTTAAACGCCATGGCCAAAGTGGAACCTGGGTCAGTGATCTGCTGCCTCATACGTCAGGCATTGTGGATGACATCAGTGTGGTGACGACCTGCCAGACGACCCTCTTTAATCACGCTCCGGCCAAGCTCTTCATGAACACGGGCAGCGGTCAGTTTGGCCGCCCCAGCATGGGCGCATGGGTGACCTACGGCATCGGCAGTGAATCAAGCGACTTGCCAGGATTTGTCGTGCTGCAAAGTGGCCCGCGTGGTCCACGTGGCGGAGCCGTGAATTGGGGGAGTGGATTCCTACCCACCACTTATCAAGGCGTGCCGCTCCGCAGCCAGGGGGAACCTATTTTAAACCTAACCACACCCGCAAGTGTGGCCGAACACAGCCAACGACGGGTGATCGATGCCGTGCGTGAGATGAACATGAAACGCCTGGTGGCAACGGGCGATGATGAAATCCAGACCCGCATCAATGCCTACGAGATGGCCTACCGAATGCAATCCAGCGCGCCCGAATTGATCGACATTCAGGGTGAATCCAAAGCCACGCTGGATCTCTATGGGGTGGATCCATCGCAACCGTCATTTGCTCGCAACTGTTTGTTAGCGCGTCGTTTGGTGGAACGCGGCGTTCGCTTTGTGCAGCTTTATCATACGAATTGGGACAGTCACGGCGGCAAAGGTGAAACACTGGAGGATGACTTTCCCAAGGTGGTGCATGACATTGACCAAGGCTGCGCGGCTCTGATCCATGATCTCAAATCACGCGGGATGCTGGAGGAAACACTGGTGGTCTGGGGTGGTGAATTTGGCCGTACACCCATGAGCGAAAACCGGGAGAAGACGGGTCGCAACCATCACATTGACGCCTTCACCATGTGGTTCGCAGGTGGCGGCATCAAGGCTGGGCAGACCTTTGGAAAAACGGACGAATTGGGGTTTGATGGCGTGGAACAAAAAGCCCACGTACATGACATCCATGCCACGCTCCTGCATCTGCTAGGCCTAGAGCATGAGAAGCTGACCTTTAAATTCCAGGGACGCGACTTCCGCCTGACGGATGTTCATGGAGAGATTCTCCATGGCCTTCTGGCATGATTGATTAAGCGTAAAAGGATCTTCCTTCGACTAAGTTTGAGAGCTGTTCATGCGTTTCTTTAATCTCACTTCATTGTCTTGGCGCGGTCGTCAGACCATGCCACATTAGAGACGAATTTCATGCGCTACACACCTCTTCCCGCCGATCTATTTTCCACCAATCGCCAGCGCCTTTACACGCAATTGCCACAGCGATCCGTGGTGATTTTGCAAGCGAATGATGTGATGCCAGGCAATGCGGATGGCACGATGGGCTTCATCCAGAACAGTGATCTCTACTACCTCAGCGGCATTGACCAAGAAGAGACCATCCTGCTACTTTTCCCAGATGCACCTGACCCAAAAATGCGTGAAATGCTTTTTGTTCGGGAAACGAATGAACACACCGCGCTGTGGGAAGGTGAAAAACTGACAAAGGATGGGGCCTCGAACCGCTCAGGCATTCAGCGGGTGCATTGGATACAGGATTTTGAATCCATCTTCCGCCAGATCATGTGCCAAGCGGAAGCGGTGTATCTGAACTCCAATGAACACGGGCGCGCCAGCATCGCTGTGGAGACACGCGAGACCCGCTTCACTCGACGCTGCATACATGACTATCCTTTGCATGACTATCGCCGCCTAGCGCCTTTGATGCATGACCTGCGCAGCGTGAAGCAGGCAGCGGAAATCGAGGCTCTTCAGGAGGCTATCCGCATTACCGAAGCAGGGTTCCGCCGCATGCTTAAATTCGTCAAACCTGGCGTCTATGAGTATGAGATCGAGGCAGAACTTTCTCACGAATACATTCGCCAGCGTGCACGTGGTTTTGCCTACACCCCCATTCTGGCCAGTGGTGCCAATGCCTGCGTCCTGCACTACATCACCAATCATTGCGAGTGCCAAGCAGGTGAGCTGCTGCTGGCGGATGTGGCCGCCAATTACGCCAACTACAACGCCGACCTGACACGCACGATCCCTGTCAGCGGACGTTTCAGCAAACGCCAGCATCAAGTTTATCAATCCGTGTTGCGTGTGTTTCGCGAGGCTTCCCAAATGCTCAGGCCGGGCATCATTCTCAGAGATTACCAAGAGGAGATCGGTCAGCTCATGACCTCTGAACTCATCGGCCTGGGTTTGTTAGACCGAGATGCGGTGGAGAAACAAGACCCCGAGCGCCCTCTGTATAAGAAGTACTTTCCCCACGGCACCAGCCATTACTTGGGCATTGATGTGCATGATGTCGGCCACACCTGGAAACCCATCCAAGCAGGCATGGTCTTCACAGTGGAACCCGGCATCTACATCCGCGAAGAAGGCATCGGCATCCGCCTGGAAAACAATCTCCTCATTGGCTCCGATCAAAACACCGATCTCATGGCCAGCATCCCGATTGAAGCGGAAGAGATCGAGGAATTGATGGCCGCGAGTTAGTTCTCGGCTGGCAAAACGATTAGCCCAACAAATAAAATAAAAAGGCCAGTCAGCAATGGATGCTGACCAGCCTTTAAGTAGTTGGCAATATCGGTTAGACCGTTCCGAAGATCGTCATGCCCGTGCTGCGGAGGTCGCTGCAAGCTTCCTTCATGCGGTCGCAAAGGCCCTGCTCACCCTTCTTCAGGTAGCCACGTGGATCGTAGGCTTTCTTGTCGCCCACTTCACCGTCGATCTTCAGCACGCCCGAGTAGTTCTTCATCATGTGGTCCACGATCGGACGGGTGAAGGCGTACTGAGTGTCGGTGTCGATGTTCATCTTGATGACACCGTAGTCCAGAGTTTCACGAATCTCTTCTAGTGGCGTGCCGCTGCCGCCGTGGAAGACGAGGTCCATTTCTGCTGCCGCGCCGTATTTGGCGGTTACCGCAGCTTGGCCATCCTTGAGGATGGTTGGCTTCAGCTTCACGGCACCTGGTTTGTAAGCACCATGCACGTTGCCAAAAGTAGCGGCAAACATGAAGCGACCAATGCCATTCAGTGTCTCATAGACAGTCAGCATGTCTTCAGGGGTGGTGTAAAGTTTGTCATTGGCCACACCGGAGGTGTCGTGACCATCTTCTTCACCACCGACGACGCCAGCTTCGATTTCCAGAATGATTTCCAGGGCAGCGCACTCGGTGAGCAGTTCCTTAGAGATGCGCATGTTTTCTTCCAATGGCAGTTCAGAACCGTCAAACATGTGACTGTTGAACAAGTTACCTTTGCCAGCTTCGCGGCGGGCTTTGGTCGCAGCCAGGAGAGGCTTCAAGAACTTCTCGACGTTCTTTGGATGGCAGTGGTCGGTATGCAACGCCACCAGGACGTCATACTTGGCCGCAAGGATGTGCACAGCTTCAGCCAAGACAATCGCGCCGAGAGCCATGTCCTTCACGGAAGTGCCAGAGGCAAATTCACCACCACCAGTGGAGACTTGGATAATGCCGTCAGACTTGGATTCAGCGAAAGCCTTGAGAGCGCCGTTGATCGTGGGCAGAGAGGTCACGTTGATCGCCGGGTAAGCGTAGCCGCCTTTTTGGGCAGCATCAATCATGGCACAGTATTGGGCGGGAGTAGCAACGGGCATTTCTGGGTGTATTAGGGGTTAAAAACGTATCAAAAGAGCAAGAATGGTGCCCGACGCAAGTTTGGGTTGGACTTAGACTGCCCAACCGGGTCAAAAGCGTCATCTGAAAGTTGCGCCAGCGAAATAATGCGCTAAAACAATAGTCAAGTTCACTATGTCACAAGTCGCAGGCAACGCCAAAGAACTAGAGGGATCCAATTCTGAAGATGTCAGAACGGGACTTCCCCCTGTCAGCGACGAGGACTTTCCGATCACAGGTAAATGCCTTTTTTCGAAACTCTATGTCTGCCGTGATGGGGTGGAAGAAGAAATCAATGTGGATCAATTGAGCCATCAGATTCGCACTGAAAAGCTACCAGCCTCAGCGAAAGTCAGACGTGATAACCAAGAGTTTTGGTACCCTGCGCAGCAATTGCTCGGGAAGGAAGAATGCAAGCCATTGGTCTTCATGTGTCCTTCTTGTCGGAGGCCCCTCAAAACCCGAGTGATCGACATGCAGTTGCGCACGCCCTGCCCTTATTGCTCAACTTCAGTGACAGTGCCAGATCGGCGCCCAGTCACAGAGCGGCAGCAAATCCAGAACCTCAAAATGTCCAACTGGCAGGCCAATAGCCGAATCTTCCAAGGAATCTTTCTCGGCGGCTGTGGCTTGGGTATTTTTATGCTTTCTCTGACGGAAAATGAGCTGGGACTTCTCCTGCCCAGTGCTTTAGGATTGAGTGGCCTTTATCTGATCTTTCTTGGTTTCAGAGAGAAGGTGAAACGCAAGAAAGAACAGACAAAGGCACAGCCCCTTCAATGACTGTAATTTAGAAACGCACCGTCACAGCGACTCGTGCATTGATGCCCGGCTGTGTGAAGCGATCCAAATCCCCACTGGTGGCGGACTGGCCTCGCACATCCTGATAATACCAATACTTTTCATTGGTTAGGTTATACAAACCTGCGGTTAGGCTAACATTCTTCTGAATCTGCCAACGGCCCACCAGATCCACCGTGAAGGCGCTGGGTGTCTCAAACAAGCCTGCGGAGGGAAGACGTCCCTGTCCCGCCAAGTAGGTGCCGATCAATTCCACCTGCACATCTTCAGCGCGGTAGCGCAGGCCCGTGACCAATTTAAGTGGATCAATGGACCCCAGTGACTGATCATTTTCACCATCCCAACCTTCCTGCCAGCCCAGGCTTCCGAAGAAGCTGAAGTTGCTTAAAGCCTCATCAATGAAGTCGAGTGAAGTCTCCCCTTTAAACTCGATGCCGTAGATTTCAGCGCGGGAGAGATTGCGACTCTGGAAGATCAAAGGATCTCCTGGAGCACCCGTGCCACCGACACCTGCGAACAGTTCAATGAAGTCCTCATAGTAATTGTAGAAGCCTGCCAAACTCCAGGAACGACGCTCATAGTTACCGCGCAGTCCCAATTCAAAACTATGGCTCGTTTCGCTTTCCAGATCAGGATTTGGAATGGTCTGATAATTGAAAGCCAGGTTCGTCACCGTGGCATTCAGATCTTCTGGAGTCGGGTTACGAAAGCCCATGGAGTATTGAAACCAAGCACTGTGATGATCATCCAGCTTGGCCAAAAAACCGAGCTTCGGAGCCAGTGAGATTTGGTCGTAATCTTGAGGCTGGATACCGCCACTAGCGCGCAGATAAAGATCATCGGCATCCGTGGTCATTTCGTAATAATCCAGACGCAGCCCTGGTGTCAGCGTGTAGCGATCATTGGTGCCCCAGGTGATCTGATCCTGCACATACAGACCAGCACGCAGCGTGGTGCTATCTGGCATGTCCTTCAGAGGAAAGGTGTCTGGGCTGATGACATTCGTGCTGGTGCCAGTGGTGAAATTGTATTCACGCGCATCCCGCACACGACGGCTGAAGCTATTGATCAGCTCTCCCCCATAACTGAGCTGATGTTTGAAAGACCCGGTTTCAAATTCACTGACCAAATGCAGCGAGCCCCCGAAGTGATTTTGAGAGAACAGATGATTGCGAACACGGAAGCGATCCTGGGGAGTCGGGGATACACGGT
>JAOZVT010000687.1 GCA_025869455.1 Prosthecobacter sp. | reverse complement strand
ACGGCTGCCAGGGGTCTGGCAGCCGTTGATTGAAAAGGTTGATTTGGTTAGCGAGTACTTCTCGATCTTCAGCAGCTCGACTTCGAACACCAGTGTTTCACCTGGGCCAATGTCTGCGCCTGCACCGTTGTCGCCATAAGCGAGCTCAGAAGGAATGTAGAGCTTGTACTTGGAACCTACTGGCATGAGCTGAAGAGCTTCGGTCCAGCCTTTGATGACTTCCTGCACACCGAAGGTGATTGGCTCACCGCGCTCGACGCTGCTGTCGAACACTTTGCCATTCAGCAGGGTGCCGTGGTAGTGGACGTTCACTTTGTCAGTCGGCACTGGCTTAGGGCCATCACCTGCTTTGAGCACTTCATACTGAAGGCCGCTAGCGGTGGTTTTTACGCCTTCGCGCTTGCCGTTTTCAGCCAGGAACTTAGCGCCAGCTGCTTTGACTTCGCCTGCTTTGGCTGCCTGCTTGGCTTCCATTTCAGCTTGTTTGCCTTTCATCACTTCTTCGAAAGCCTTCATGGCTTCTTCGAGTTCAGCTGGCTGGAATTTGGCTTTGTTGCCTTCGAATTGGTCACGAATGGCTCCAAGGAAGTTGTCCAGATCAATGTCCAAGCCCTGCTGCTTGAAATTGTTGGCGATGTTGCCGCCGATCTGGGATCCGATGAAATAACTGACTTTGTCCATCGATGCTGATGCAGCAGGAGCGGCGGCTTCGCCAGCAGGTTTTTCTGCAGGTTTTGCAGATTCCGTTTGAGCGGACAATGTAGATGCGACGGCGAATGCGGCGCAGACGAGGCGAAGGGTGGATTTCATGAGTTGAGGGCGCGAGACTCGGAGAGATGACTGAAATGGTCAACAGAAGAAAATAACGTCTGCGAAGTCATTATGAGTGCATTTTGTCAGATTTCCGGCCTTTCATTTTTTTAGAAATCAGCGTGAACAGGCCAATGAACAAACCTACACCGGCACCAATACCAACCATAAAGCCAAGCTGTTCCGAGTCGAAGCCAGCGGTGGGGCCTTCCACTTTGGGGTTAACGGCCTGAATGGAATCCCGCCACTCCATGACCGTCTTTTCGACGAGTAATTGATCGTCTTTTCCCTTGTAAGTAGCACTGGAGTAAAGGTTGACCAGTCTGCCGTTAACGGGTGTCATCAAACAGGCCACCACACCGTGGGTTACCTCGCGGTTATCCCCTTTACCCAATCCCACTTTCATCACCATGGTGAAACCGATGGAGGTGTCTGATTCTTCAAAGTATCCCAAGATAACGGTGTCACTGATTTCCAGAGCGTTATTTACCCCAAAGTCAGCCGACATTTTTTTGTTACTCTGATCTGTCAGCTTTTTTAGCTCGGTATCCAGTTTCGCGCGCATGCCATCAATGCCCTTTTTGACTTCATTCCTGAGCCCCGCAAAAGTTCGTTCACCGATCTCTCGGGATTCTATCGAGCGGACTGTTTGGATATTGAAATTTCGGCTGTAGTCAGGGGGAGATGATTTGCGGATGAGATCTTGGTCCTCAGGGCTGCCGTAGGTGGCTAGCAGTCGGTTTGTAGGCGGCAAAATGGAGGCTAAGCCTGTATCCCAATTTTCATTGATCCCATCGCACCGAACAAAGCCCACTGGAGGAGGGATTCTTAAGTTACGTCCGCCGATTTCAAACAATGTTGAATCTGAAACCGCTTCCTCTGCCCTGAGGCTTGTCCCTAGGCTGAGACTGAGAAAGAGCGCGGCAATGAAGGGCTGAGGATTTAGGGAATTGAGCATCATTGATTTCATAATGGATCAATGAGCTCTGAGGCAAATAATATCTTAAGTAGATGTGCATAATGGGCGAACTTCTAGTTCGACCCGAATCCATCCATCTCCCTCATTCCTGTGCAGGTCTGCTGTTGACGGAGTGCCTGGGCCGTCCGACTTATTGCAAACAATGCGCGGTTTCCCACCAGTTCAGATTTTCCTTCTAGGCCTCATTTTTGGCCTGTTGGCTATCCCTCTGGTGCGGCTGACGACGGACTATGATGAAATGGCGACACGGCATGATCATGAGATGCGGGGGCAGGCTAGTGACTCGCCAGGGATCCACGCTACGGCTCAACCCAAGAAAGTGTCCACCTACATACGTCTGCGTTTTGCCCATCGTCCGCTGACTATCAGTCTGAAGCAGGGGGACCAAGAGTTGGCCGAAAAGTTGGATCTTTCAGTCTCACCAGTGGAGTTCCAGTCGGCGTTGCCTTTGTCCCCAGATGGCAATGAGTTGATTGTTACCGCGACTTGGCCAGAGGGAACCCCCAATACGGCTTTGACCGTAGAACTGGAGCCGGATGGTTTGGAGAGCCGTAGCGAGACGGTTTGGTCCACGGATGCAACCCTGAACGAAGTCCTCACCTTTCTATGGTAACGCCCGCTCATCCAGACCAAGTCAAAGGCAAGGAGCATGTCTGCTGGGGGGGCGGCGGTTGTACGCATTCGCATGCACACCGTTTGGAAGTGCAAAGCTTGCGAGTCAGTTATCAGGATGTGCTTGCATTGGATAACATCCATTTTTCCACAGAATGTGGGCGCAGCATCGCTTTGATCGGGCCGAATGGAGCGGGGAAAAGTACCCTGCTCAAAGCCCTAGCGGGGCTGTTGCGCACCGATAGCGGTAGCATCATCTGGCGTGGGAAACCGCTTACGCGCAGCAGCTATGAAATTGCCTACCTGCCGCAGCGTGGAGATGTGGACTGGAACTTTCCCATCACGGTGCGTGGGCTCGTCGAAATGGGCCGTTATCCAAATCTTGGCTGGTGGAAAAAGTATTCGAAACATGATGCTGACATCGTCCAGCGTGCCTTGACCACCATGGATCTGCTGGATCTGCAAGATCGGCAAATCAATGCGCTTTCAGGTGGCCAGCAGCAGCGTGCTTTCATCGCACGTGCCTTGGCCCAGGAGGCGCATGTGCTTCTTTTGGATGAACCTTTCACAGGACTGGATCGGCCTGCCCAACATAATTTAGTGAAGCTCTTCCGCGAGCTTACCGCTGAAGGGCGGCTTCTCATCGCCAGTCATCATGATCTGCAAACCGTTGAAGGAAATTTTGATGACGTGCTTATCATCAAACGGACGCAGGTGGTGTTTGGGGATGTTGCTACAGCTTTTACCAAAGAGCGCATTGAGGAGGCTTACGAACACTGATGGCTATGCTTGCTAATCTCCCCACGTTGTCAGATTTCCTGGCAGAGCCCATTGCCAAGCGAGCCTTGTTGGCCTGCTTGATGATCGGTTTCGCCAATGGTTTCGTGAGTGCCTTTGTGGTGCTGCGTAAGTCCGCTTTAAAGGTGGGTACTTTGTCTCACGCACTTTTGCCAGGGATTGCTTTATCG
Organism: Prosthecobacter sp.; assembly: GCA_025869455.1. GTDB lineage: Bacteria > Verrucomicrobiota > Verrucomicrobiia > Verrucomicrobiales > Verrucomicrobiaceae > Prosthecobacter. The sequence goes on along the minus strand of JAOZVT010000687.1, from coordinate 3,937 downwards.
GTTTTACTGGTGGGTCTTAACCAATGGAGCGCGCTTGCGGGGGCTCTGTTTGCCGCCTTGATCGTGGGGCTTGGTTCCATCTTTTTATCACGCACCTCCAGATTGGATCAGGATACTTCGATGGGGATCCTTTACACGACAGCTTTTGCGGCGGGCTACCTGATCCTGACACAAATGAATGTGCGCCAAAAGCTGGATGAATGGCTCTTTGGTAGCATCGTGGGCATGGCGGACAGTGACATGTGGATCGCCTTTGGCATCAGTGCCGTGGCCGTGCTTACATTGACGGCTCTTCAGCGCCCACTCCTGATCTATCTCTTTGAGCCTAATATCGCAGCCAGCTTGGGGGTGCCTGTACGTTTCTTAAATTATGCCACCTTTGGCATTACCATCCTGGTGCTCATTTCATCCCTACAGGCCGTGGGCTGCATTCTCAGCGTGGGCTTGATGGTGGCACCGGCTGCCACGGTTTATCTGCTCACGAATAACGCTCGTACTCTGTTCTGGGGTGGAGGCTTGATCGGTGCTTTCGGATCTGTGGCCGCTTTTTTCTTGAGTTACCCACTGGGATGGTCCGTTAGCGCCACGATTATCTTGGTGTTAGGGGGACTCTTCCTGCTGGCTTATATTTTCAGTCCGCGATATGGATTGTTTAGCAAACGCGGCCGAGTTTGAGTTTATCCACTGCCAGATAGGTCGGATCTAGGTGACAGAAAGTTTACGCGGTTTTGCTTGGTTTTTTTGAAGTAGTGTTAAAGCCCTTTGTTGAGTGGAATAACAAAAAGCGTGGTGGAAATTAAGGTGGCGGAATTGTTACCTGCTTCGTGTGGAGTCAGCCTGAGATGAGGGCTTTAGCGGTGTCTGCCGCAATCCTGCCCCCAAGGATTGTGGATGCTTGTCGGCGCGCATCACTGCGTGTTGGCAAGGAATCTATCTCCTGACACCCCCTATCCCGATGATCTTCAAACGTATTCCCTCCACCGTGCTTGGTGTAGTGCTGAGTCTAGGTGCTTTTGCATCTGCGGCCAAAGCTGAACTGCTGCTCACTGAGGCGCAATCTAGTCAGTCAGCGACGGCCCCCTCCAGCAAAAGTGATTATTGGGAGCTGACGAATTTTGGAACATCTTCGGTCTCTCTTGCTGGATACAAGTGGGATGATGATAGCCGTAGCTTTAGCGATTCTGGGGCAGTGCTGATTCCAGATGGGGCCTCCATTGCAGTGGGAGAGTCGATTATTTTCACAGCTATGCCGGCGGCAGATTTCCGGGCTTGGTGGGGACTGCCTGATAGTGTGCAGGTGTTTTCTCTGCCATCACCAGGTCTTGGTTCTGGGGATGGCATCGCTTTGTTTGATGCAGCTCAGAATGAAATTTTCTTCTTCAGCTATGCCGCCAATGGTTTTACCAAATCTGACGGAACTCTGAATGCAACAGGCCACACCGGCATTGCTGCGGGCAGTATAAATGCGACGGATGCTTTGATCTATGACCCGACTTTCGGGACAGCGTCCCCACGTTACACCTTTGCGGATGGCATCAAGTTTGGAACCTTCACTGCTGCGGTGGGTACAGATGTTGGTTCGCCTGGCAGAATCAATAGCCCGCTTGCTCTTACAGAAATTCAGTCCAGTCAGTCGGCTTCAGCTCCGGCGTCTAAAGCGGACTACTGGGAGCTAACCAACTTTAGCGCCAATGATATTTCCATCGCTGGCTATAAATGGGATGATAACAGTCGTAGTTTCAATGATGCCGAAGCCGTGTTGATTCCTGATGGGGCAGCAATCCACGCCTATGAGTCTGTTATTTTCACCAGCATGCCTGTGGTAGATTTTCGGACTTGGTGGGGGCTTCCAGATACAGTCCAGGTTTTCTCGCTTCCTTCTCCAGGACTTGGTTCAGGAGATGGCATTGCCTTGTTTGATGCCGCCGGAAACGAAATTTTCTTCTTCAATTATGCCGCCAACGGTTTCACCAAGTCGGATGGCACTCTGAATACGACAGGACACACGGGCATTGCCGCAGGCAGTGCTAATGCGACGGATGCTTTGATATGGGATCCTGCTTTTGGCAATGTTTCACCGCGCTACACCTTTGCGGATGGCATTCACAATGGCAGCTTCACCGCTGCAGTAGGCACGGATCGTGGTTCTCCCGGTTTTGCGATTTTGCCAACGGCGGTGGATCTTTCCAAGTATATCCGCATTGGTCGTTACGACTTGCCTGAGCCGACCCGGACCACGCCTCCTGATGCCGTCAGTCTTTTAGCTCAAGAAGCCTCTGGGGTGACCTTCAACTGGGATACGAATACTCTATTCATTACGGCGGATGGTGGCACCTCGATCGTTCAAGTCACCAAGACGGGTCAATTGATTGATTCCATGACGCTGGCTCCGGGCAGCAGCCCTCAAGGTACGACTTTCTATGATCCAGAAGGCATCACCTATGTGGGTAACGGACAATTTGTGATGAGTGAGGAAAGGGACCGTCAGTTGGTGCTCTTCACCTATGTCGCGGGCAGCACGCTCACCCGAAATGATACGAAGACGGTCAAGCTCGGCACGTTCGTTTCCAATACGGGAACGGAAGGGCTTTCGTATGATCCGCAAACGGGCGGCTTCATCTGCCTCAAGGAGATTGACCCTCAAGGCATCTTCCAAACCGATGTGGATTTTGACGCTGGCACAGCATCCAACGGTTCACCGACCACAGAGAACTCCATCAATCTTTTTGATCCAACCTTGGCCGGGATGCTGGATTTAGCGGACGTTTTTGCCCTCTCCAACATACCGTCGATGAACGGTCATGCAGATTCTAGCCATCTTCTTTTACTGAGTCAGGAATCGGCCAAGATCGTGAACATTGATCGGGACGGAAACATCTCCAACTCTCTCACGATTCAGTCGGATCCAGGCAATCCATTAACCGCAGCGGCTCAGCAGCATGAAGGTCTGACCATGGATCGCAACGGCATCCTCTATGTCGTGAGTGAAAATGGTGGTGGTGATTTTGATCACCCACAACTTTGGGTTTATGCCCCTTCGACAGTGCCTAACCAAGCCCCGACGGTCGTGGCTCTTAACAATGAAGTCACCGCCATTGTTGAAAACACAAGCACCGGATCACGAGTCAAAGTGGCAGACATTGACATCACCGATGATGGCTTAGGCACCAATGAACTGACCGTGACTGGAACTGACGCCAGCTATTTTGAAATTGTGGCCAGTTCTTTGTATATCAAGGCGGGTACGATACTCGATTTTGAAACAAAGGCCAGTTATAGCATCACCATCAATGTGGATGACACAAGCTTGGGGGCCACACCAGATGCTTCCGTGGCTTATGTTTTGACAGTGACGGATCTGGTGGATGAAACGGTGGTGCTTCCTACCATCATCATTTCAGAGACGGCACCTTGGTCCAGCGGCAATAGCCCTATTGGAGCAGACTGGTTTGAGCTAACAAACACCGGTACGACAGCCGTGGATATTACCGGTTGGAAGGTTGACGATAGTTCTGCCTCGTTTGCTTCAGCTTTGGAACTGAATGGCATCACGAGTATTGCTCCTGGTGAGTCGGTGGTTTTTATCGAGACGAGTGATCTTCCTGGAATGACGACCACATTTCTAGCCAACTGGTTTGGCGCTAACCCGCCTGCGGGGCTGCGGATCGGCAGTTACTCAGGTAGCGGTATTGGCTTGAGCACGGGCGGTGACGCGGTGAATCTTTATGATGCATCTGGAGTGCTTCAGGCGAGCGTCTCCTTTGGAGCTTCACCGACAGGGCCTTCTTTCCCGACTTTCAATAACGCGGAAGGGCTTGATAACACGGTGATTTCCACACCAAGCGTCGTGGGTGTCAATGGAGCTTTTGCAGCGGTGAATAATCCCGCAGAGATCGGTTCCCCTGGCAGCGTCGGCAGACTGATCATTTCAGAAGTG
>JAOZVT010000686.1 GCA_025869455.1 Prosthecobacter sp. | reverse complement strand
CTCCCACATTCAGGGCCACCGGGATGCCATACTCGGAGTGTAGGGTCGGCTCGCCATAGCGCTCCGCGTCATTGTCCTCAATGTCGTCATGGATCAGGGAAGCCTTGTGGAAAGCCTCCACGGAAATCGCTGCGAGCTTCAGATCATCAGAAATGGGGGCTTCAGGATCTTCCCGCAGCGCCTGATACGCGGCGATGGTCAGGAAGGGCCGCCAGCGTTTACCAGCGCGGCCCAGCCAATCACGGGCGATCTGCTCCGTCTGGCAACTCGGTTTGCCTAGCAATTGATCCAGCGCCTCTGGTGTGAACCAGGTTTTTACCTCATCGTGCAGATCATTCAGGTTCAGGCGACGCGTCTTGTCCTCACTGGTCAGGTGGATGTAGTCCCACACCCAGTCCACATCCACAGTGGTATCAATGCAGTCATCCTGGAGCAAAGGCACGGCCACCGCCGGGATGGCTGCTGCCTCCACGTAAGGAAACGTGCGTTCCAAGACAGGCAGGCAGGAGATACCGACGATGGCCTCGATCTTGCCCGTCTGAATCAGTGACATCACAATGGCGCTGCCTTCCGCTACCAGAACTGCGTAGCCCAGCTTCTCTGCTTCATTCTGAAAATCCTGGATGCTGCACAGGCCACACTGCTTGCACAGCAGGCCGAATTCATCAAAAGGAGCAGGGCATTTGCTCTCCACCCGCAGGCACTTCGGCATCAGCAGGAGACGTTTTTCAAAAGGCACCGTCGCCAGAGATTCTCGCCAAGTCTCATTCGCCAGCAGCACACCTGTGTAGTCGCGATAGATCTTTTCGATGCCATTCAGCGCCATGATTTTGTCCGTATGGACCTGGAGTTCATCGATCGGCACAGGTGGCACCAGCTTGGTCTGCTCCGCATACTCTCGCACGGCTCCCAGGACGAAATCACGATCCTGCTTCGTTTGGGGGATATTCTTTTTCGGCTGCCGGAATCTCTTCACGAGTCCAGGGATGGCGGGAGGCAGGGCAGCAGAACGGACGGCAACAGTGGACATGAGGAAGGAAACGAACGACGAGATGAAAAGGGAACAAGCACCGTAGAAACAACTGGGCGCATGATAAAAGAGTCTGCCATGTAACCGTGTCTCTGCCTAGAAGTCTTGCAAGGATTGCGCTTCAATGCGCGGAAATTGTCTTTTCAGGCCCCCAACGGCATTGTTTGCGGCCAAAAACGACCACTGAAGATCGTGGAGTCTAGCCATCCTCACCGTACAAGGCTTTGTGGTGAATTTGTATGATCTTCCAGTCCCAGGGCCAACGGCCTTTCTTTTGCCAATGAAACAGCCAGGGACCTTTCAGTGAATTGGCTTGAGAGATCACCATGGGGCTGATTCCCAAGCCTTGCCCTTCCACCTTGATCTTCATCTTCAGCGTCGCCTGTTTTTGCGCTGCCAGCAGTTGCACGAGTTCCGTTTGGAAACTCAGGAAGATGAAGCTGCCGAAGACCTTCCTGGCATCCACCATGACCGTGTCCCGATCATGTCCTGCCTCGTCCATGTAATCCATCGTCAGCATGCCCTGGATTTCATCCCAGTCCCGATCCTCCACCGCTGCCAGGAACTTATGCTGCGCTGCCAAAACTTCTTGGTCCAAAGATCGCCCAAAAACCCACCACCCCGCATAAGCCAGCGCCAGAAGCCCAACCCCCAAGATGACGTAACGAAAACGATGCATGCGCCTTTATTTCAAATGGCCTCTCTGTGCTCAAGCCGAAAATGGATGAAGACCATTATCAACAAAAGAAAAGGATGGGGTAGCGTGTGGAAACGGGCGGGATATAATATGGAGCAGAAGCCTCTATGAAAGACGTGGAAACAAAAAGGAAGTTGTCACCTGAGTTGCGTGATCAACTGCTCGACGTCTTGCAGGCGCGTTTTGAGAAAAACCTGAATCGTCATCAAGGTATCGAATGGGCCAAGGTCAAAGCCAAGCTGAAAGCTAATGCCGGGAAACTGTGGTCACTCCATGAAATGGAAAGCACGGGCGGTGAACCGGATGTTGTGGGTCATGATGCGAAGACAGGCGAATACCTCTTTTTTGATTGTTCACCGGAAAGTCCGAAAGGCCGCGTGAGTGTTTGTTACGACCTTGAAGGGCTGCAATCGAGGAAAGAGCATAAACCCAAAGATAACGCTATTGATATGGCGGAAGCCATGGGCATAGAGCTATTAACGGAAGACCAATATCGGGATCTGCAAAAGCTTGGGGAATTTGATTTGAAGACCTCAAGCTGGGTGAAAACCCCCGAAGATATTAGAAAGCTGGGCGGAGCGCTCTTTGGGGATCGCCGCTTTGGTCATGTCTTCATCTATCACAACGGCGCGCAGTCATATTACAGCGCCAGGGCGTTTCGTGCCTCGCTAAGAGTCTGAATTTGGAATAATACTGGACCGACAGGCACTGAGCCGTATTAGGCCAGGATTTGCAGCCGATGGCCGTGATCAATCGCGGAGTTCGGGGTTAACTAAGCAGTGCTAAAAAGCTACTACTCTATTTTGACAATAACAGTCTAGTCTAGGCTTGTTCTCAAACCACCGTGCCACGGCTTTTGCCTTTGTTGCCTTTTGGCTTGCTTGGAGCCCCAGGAATACCTTCTTCTTGCAGAATCGTGTCTTGGGGCAGGGGTGCCCCGGCTTCTTCTGGTTTAGGCTCAGCTTCGGAAAAGGGAGTCTGTTTTTGGTACAGTTTCAGCCGAGTTTTGAATTCCGTTTCCAGGTTTTTGCGTTCTTCATCGGTGATCTGCTTGTCTTGTGGCAATAGAGACAAGGCTTTTTTCTGCCAGAGCACGGCTTCCAAAAACTCACCATTGCGGGCTAGGCAGGCAGCTTTGGTATCAATCATCTCATAACGCTGGTCTTCACCCGCTTCATCCATGATGCGTAAAGCACGGGCGGCTAGCTGAACGGCCTGTTCCCCATTGTGCAGATTTTCATCTGGGCAAGTGGCCAGGAACCAAGCCAGATTATTGGCGGCCCAGGGATCATCACTACGGGCGGCACGCTGATACCAAGCACCCGCGCGGCGGTAGTCCACAGGTACTCCCGTGCCTGTGTAGTAAAGATTGGCGAGGCGGCTCATGGCGGGAACGAAATCCTGCTGTGCAGCACGCAGATAAAAGAGGGCCGCTTTGGATGGGCTCTTGTCAGCACCTACCCCGCGCTCATATTTGGCCGCCAGGGCGGTCTGAGCAGGCGCATAATTTTGTTCCGCAGCTTTTTCCAGCCATTCGGTGGCTTTGGCTGCGTCCAGTTTGACGCCTCGTCCCAGATCATAGGCCATGGCGACGGCGTGTTGGCCTGCTGCAAAGCCGTTTTCAGCGGATTTCCGATACCATTCAAAGGCGGTGTTTTCGTTCTTCTTCACCCCGACGCCATCTTCATACAGGGAACCCATGACAAACTGCGCGCGCAGGTGTTTTTGGTTGGCGGCTTTTTCTACCCACTTGATCCCTTCCTCCTCGTTCTTCTTCAGACCTTCTCCGGTGAGTAGGCGCAGCCCTAATTCGAACTGGGAATCCGCATCTCCTTTGTCTGCCCACGCTCGCAATTCGGTGTCGTTGATCACTCCCGGTTGTTGTGCTGCTAATGGCATCACCGACAGGCAAGAAACGACTAAAAAGCAAAAAAATGGTTTCATGATAAGACACTACGTTTCGAGAATCGTGCGTACAACAGACAAACTTGCGTGAAGGTTGCTCGATTCATAAATGAAATAACGAATGTGGCAGGCCAAAAGACTGCCAAGACCGAGTTCCCCTAGAGCATAAAACTCGCCAGAGTGCGTCCCTTTGATGTGCTTAAATCTGCCCTTGCCGCCGTCTGCGTAGGGCTAAAGCACCCAAAGCGAAACCGAGCAGCAATAAACGGCTAGGCTCCGGCACGACGACCAAGACACCTTTGTTGAGGAAAAGACTCGTGTCCCATTGCAGGCCGGGTTGCAGGGTGAAAAGCTGCAGGTCGTAAATGGTTTCGCTGCCATCTTGATAACGAGGGCCGACATTAAAACCGTTGTCGGTTAAACCCACCAGGGTGCTCCAGTCGAGGAAGTTAAACACATCCCCAAAGTTACCCTGGTAGCCGTCATAAGCCGTGATGCTGATGCCTCCATTGGCATTGATCGTGAGTCCACCACTGACAGATAGCAGGTCTTGATTCGAACCAGCGCCCGTCATGTAGGCACTGTGATTCGTGGGGATGTTATCCACCCAGGTGGTCAAGTCGCCTGCAAAGGTAGCAGCTGCGTTGCGATCTGTGGCACCAGCTTGTAGTTGGACGCGATTCACACGCGTGGCATTGGCCGCTAGCACCAGATTCCCATTCACTGTCAGCGTGCCTATCTGGTCACCTACGGTCAGTGCGCTTGATAAACTATTGGTTACGCTGGAAGCTCCAGGAATGAGAACACCTTGGGTGCTTACGCTGCCGACATTGCTCCCCACCGTGAAACTGCCACCTGTCGCGATCAGTGTTCCTGTGCCCGAGATGACGGCGTCACTGGTATAGGAAGCTCCCGTGTGGTTGCTGACATCCAGGCTACCTGTGGTATTCAAATTGAACCAAGCGGCATCGTCCATGCTGCCGTCATTTTCTAGGGAAAGACTGCCCGCAGAAATGAGGACGTTGCCCGTGTTGGTATTCACACCTTTTAGTGCCAGTGTGCCTGTTCCACTTTTGGTAAAGGAACCCGTTCCATCAAACTCAGCATCAGCTTCAAAGGTAGCCACTTGTCCGGCATCCACGGTGTAGGTGCGCAGCGCGGGATTGGTCACTGAACCAGTTCCATTCAGACTGATCGTGACATTGTGATTTATTTGATCGGCATTGGCTAAGTTTTGGAGGCTGCCACCCTGCCAGTTCCAGGTGGCGGTTCCTGTGCCTTGGCTCAAATCCATGAAACGGAAGATGGCATCACCTGATTGGGTGATGGTTCCTTGTGTGTTGACACTGTTGTTGTTCACACCAGTGGAGTAATTGGCATCGGCCATCCTGATGGTTGTCGCTTCAATGCTGCCAGTGTCATAGGTAAGGGTACCTCGGCCATAACCAGCCGCCGCATTGGCCTGACCAATGCGGCCGAGCACCAATAAGTTCAGTTTCATATCCACGGCTGAAGCTCCGGTAAGAGTCAGGGAAGAAAGGTTGTTCGTTCCTGTGCTGGTGATGTCATTATCTCCAATGAAAAGATTGGCTCCTGTGCTGCCACCCTGCTGACCTCTCAAGGTGAATGAACCGCCGCTGCCAATGGTGACACTGCCCGAGGAACGGATGCCTCCAATGATGAAGGTGTCTGTATTGATTGTGGTATTACCCGTCCCCAAATTGATCAGGGAGGCGGTGCCAGAGTTGACCACTGCTGCCGGGCTGTTGCCCAGGACTATCTTGCCGGCCGTGATGGTATTGAGCGTATTGGAAAGCAGGAGCGTGCCTCGGGTTACCAGCGAATTAGGGCTGGAAATCTGACCATAGAAGGTGCCGAGCTCGATGCTGCTGACATCCAAGGTGACGGAGCTAGCATTGCGGAAATCTACGGAACCCGTGGTCGCTGTGGTGGAGATGCCTGCCGTGGTGTCGCGGTAACCGATGAGGATGAAATCATCTCCTTCACCACTGCCGATGTTCACGGCACCGCCATTGACGACCAATGTGCCAGTGACACCCGTGGTATTCACCCCCGCATTTCCATAGGCACCGCCAACGACGAGTTGTTGAAGGTTGAGGCCATTCTGAATCGTGGAACTGACGGTGGTACCAACCTTGTTTCCAGCTAAGTAGAGCCCTTCCATTGTACTGGCTGCAATAGTCTGAAAATTCAGCGTGCCTTGGGAGACCATTGTGGTGCCAGTGTAGGTTGGGGCTGCACTTAATGTCAGTGTGCCCGTGCCAGTCTTGGTCAAGCCACCGTAACTTCCATTGCCGATTGCATTGGTTAAGGTGACGTTGTTGCTGCCTGTATCGAAGACACTGCCAGCATTGAGAATGTTGCCTCCCGTACTAGTCGTGCCAGCAGAACCAGGGGTAAGATAAACGGAGGCTCCTAACAACTCAACCGTGCGACCACTGTCAGTAATATCAGTTGTGTTTCCATCGGCCCAGCGCAGCGTTCCTCCAGCAAGTGTCAGACTGCCGCTCCCAAGATTTCCGCTGGACTGACCAAACTCAAGAACACCTTCGTTGAGTGTGGTGCTACCTGTATAGGTATTGGTGCCGCCCAGGATCAAAGTTCCTGCACCAGATTTGGTTAGACTGGTCGCACCTCCATTGTCGCCAATAGCCGTGTTGAGGGTCAGGGTTGCATCACTTGGACTGGCGTTCGTCGAGGTGACAAAAACGATCAACTCATCCGGTGTGCCGCTGCTGGTGCCCGCTAGGATTTGGCTGAACCCGTCAAGGGTCACATCGTTATTCGTAGCTCCGGCAGTGAAGAGAAGGGCTCCGCTGGTCAGCGTGAGATCTCCAGCGCCTGTCAGAGTCACGGGTGAGCTTCCCGTATTATTGACCAAGCGTAGCGCATTGAGTGTCTTACCGGCAAGACCCGTGTCGCTCGCGCTGAGGCTCAAGTTCGCGTCGCTAGTCGCTGAGGTGTAGTTGGTGGCATATTCAGTATCGCTCAGCGGGCGCAGTCCCAGAGTTGTGGCGTAGGTCAGGAAAGAGTTGCCAGCCCCACTGATGCTATTTTCGCCCACGCCGTAAGGCAAGATTTTGAGATTGGTGACACTGGAAGTCTGCACGGCGGAAGTGGTGGTACCCACGAGTGCTGCATTGATAGCTGTGGTGTTGGTAAATGTGACACGCGTGGCCACCGTGCTGGAGCTAGCCGTGCCACCCAGATTGATGCCGCGCACCAATAGGGTAGAACTATTGCTGCGAGAGAAGGATGGGTTGCCTGCTCCGATGGCGAGGTTGGCTAAAGCGCTGCTATTGGTGGAAGAAGGCGTGACGGTGTTATCCATCGTGATGGTATTGGATCCACCAGCTAAAGTGAGTGTACCCACGGTTTCGGTGCGGGTACCATTGGTGGTGCTGCTCACGCTCAAGCCATTGCCACTGGTACCTTCTAAGATCACCGCTGCCGCGTTATTGAGCTTATTGACGCTGCTCGTTTGATTTTGTGTGGAGGTAAAGCTGCCACCACGGAGGCGTAACGTATTCAGGGAGAGCAGACCATTTCCACCACCTGTGATGTTTATGGAGCCGCCCTGTATCATCACCTCTCCTGAAAATGAATGAGCATTGGTGGAAAGCGTTAGTGTTGCATTGCCACGTTTGGTGATGATCCCGGTGCCTGTGAAGATGCCGTAAAAGGTGGAACTGGCTGTTTGGTTAAGAATGAG
>JAOZVT010000685.1 GCA_025869455.1 Prosthecobacter sp. | reverse complement strand
GTGTCATTGGGGACCGACCTGTGGATTTGCACCTGAAGGGCCTGGAGGCTCTGGGTGCCGTGATCACCGTGGATGGCGGTGACATCCGTGTGAATGCCAAGAAAGGCTTCAAGGGCGGCCCTATGAACCTCATGGGCAAGCATGGCTCCACCGTGCTAGGCACGGACAATGTGATGATGGCCGCGACACTGGCCAAAGGCACGACGGTCATCGAAGGGGCGGCGGCTGAGCCCGAGGTGGAAGACCTGGCTAATTTTCTCATCAAGATGGGGGCCAAGATCGAAGGCGCTGGCACGAACCGCATCGTGATCGAAGGCGTGAAGGAACTTCATGGTGCCGAGCACACCGTCATCCCAGACCGCATTGAGGCGGGTACCTTCCTCTGTGCAGGGGCGATGATTGGTGAAGGTGTCACGCTGAAGCGCGTCATGCCTGAGCACATGAAAGCGGTCACTGACATGCTGAAAAAGTGCGGTTTCCCGATTGAGATTGGCAAGGACAGCATCAGCATCGCTCCGAATCCAGAGGCCAAAGGTTTCGACCTCACCACTCTTTGTTATCCGGGTTTCCCCACCGACATGCAGGCGCAGTTTTGTGCGCTCGCCTGTGCCATTGGAGATAGCAGCAACATCACGGAGACCATTTTCCCACAGCGTTTCATGCATGTGGCTGAAATGAAGCGCATGGGGGCCAACATTGACCTCCAGGGAGCGACCGCCCGCATCCGTGGTGGTAGCCCCATGAAAGGCGCTCCTGTGATGGCTAGCGACCTCCGTGCTTCCGCTGCTCTCGTGCTGGCGGGCCTCATCAGCACTGGCAAAACCGAGATCAATCGTCTCTACCACATTGACCGTGGCTACGAGCACCTGGATGACAAGCTGGCCGCCCTGGGCGCTCAGTTGGAGCGTGTGAAGGAGTGAGATTGCGCTTTCTACAACTTTAGATCATGCTGGATTCATTAACCTACTAGGCCACATTTCTGAGGAACTGATTCTCTGCTATCTTGTGATCTCGTTATTGATCAATCTACGCTCATAGCCAGATGCTCCCAACTGCAAAAGATACAAACTCAAACCAGCACTCTCTTCTAAACATTAGTGATTCAGGTAGTGAAGAGTTGGATGATCGATCAGTTATCATTGTAGGAAACGGGGCTTCCCTGTTGGCGACACAGTTAGGCCCTGAAATTGATGCTCATGATATTGTTGTTCGTTTCAATCTGTTCAAGATCGGCAAGTTTGCGCCTTATGTGGGGACCAAAACAACAGTTTGGTTCAATAACCGGGATGCGCATTCACAGCAGGTCAAGCATTTGCTGAAGCATCATTGTTTCCAACAGATTTACATCCATACCTGGCACGATACATCTGCGGCCGTTCAGTCTTTTCGTGAGGGCATTGAAAAAAATAAGCGCACAACGCCTGTGATCGGTGTGGACAAACGCATGATCGATCAGATGCGCGTTTTTCTGGGGGAAAGGTATGCCATGTTCTCCACCGGGGCGATAGGTACATGGGTCATGCTGCAACATTACAAGCGCGTCACACTCGCAGGTTTTGACTGGTGGCATCACCCGGAGAAATTTCACTATGGCGATGATCTGAAATTCAATGCCCCGCCAGGCAGGGGGCATCAGCCCCAGCTTGAAAAGCTGTTCTTCGATAAACTGGCAGAGCAGGGCCGGCTCAGTTTTAAATGATCCGGCGTTTATCTGCTAAGGCCAGTCCCGGAGTCTTCATCAATCCTCAAACGTGAGGACAGAGCCTCTCCTTTTTAGAGCCTTCATTAAAGATGATGGACGATCTTGTTGAGCCATCCGCGGGAGTGGCTCACGGGCCAGATGATCAATTTGGCAGGTTTAGTGGACGCACTGAAGGTGACCGATTTTCTTTGGATATGCCCACGCGTCTCTTCGCTTTGAGCTGAGGCGTCATATCGGTAGAGAACATTGCCCTGATGGTCTTCAATACCGAAGTAAACAAACTTATGGTCGGAGCACTGATCGATGTCAGCCGCCGTCCATTTGAGTTCCACCGTATGCTCATGCAGGAAAGACGAGTTCCATTGCTGATCATCCACATAGGTGCAGGGCGGCTCTTTTCCGGCCACGGTTTCCCTGTGAAGCCTCCGCATGGCAAAGTTGATGCCTGCATACCGTTCATATTCCTGATGAGTCCTGACATCACCCAGACCGTAGCCGCTGATGTCCTCTCCATTGTCCTCTTCCCTCAGCATCTGGCGTAGCCTCCGTTTGCTGACCTTGTCACGTTCATGCCACAGGCTGCCGACTTTTTCCCGGTTGTCCGCCACATGATCGTCCCAGTGCTTCGGGCGGCCCTGGCGGGTATATTCGTGCCAAAGATAAGTTCTGTGAGGATGAAACAGATCGTATCCAAGCGTGAATGAACGAATACTCAGGCTTATCTCATCACCGGCGAAATAAAGCATCGGATCATAGCGATATTCTTCGCAATGGCGTCCTAGGGTAAAAAAGAAATGGCCAGATACGAATCGTGCACGGACAGGTTTGTTCAAATCCTGCCAGCCCTGAATGATGTGGGGTCTGAAGAGAATGGTGCCTGAGGGGGTGAACCTGTCGGCCACCATCTTATAAGGCCCTTGGTCAGTCAGTTCGGGAACAGCGGGATTAAAGACGCCTGCGTAAGAAGTGATGATGGGCTTGGCGCTTCCCGTTAACTCCATGGACTCTATTAGCTTTACATCCCAGTCTTGGACAAAACGGTGGTGAGAGTCCAGTTGCATAATGTAGTCCTCTCCCTCATACATCTTCTGAATCCGCGAACGTGCCCAGCAAAGCCCCTGGCTTTCGTGCCAGAGATGCTTGTCGATGCGAAAGCTCTTCCGCCGCTTGAAGGCATCAAGAGTGTTGTCGTTTTCATGCCTTTGCCAGCAAATGCCAAACCTGAGATCTCTCTTGTACCTAGCCTTCGCCAGACAGTCTTGGATTGTAGGAAGCAGTTCTGGATCTCTGTAGGCGGCAATTTGGATGAAGATCATAGCAAGACGTCGAATAAACTTTTTACCTTCAGGGATATTTTCGGAAAATGATCAGACAGTCAATGAAATGCATAGTTAAGGTATGGTAATTTTTTACGATCTTACGTAGATAAGATTAATCTTTATAGGTGGATAATCATATTTTAATCTTCCATCTTTTTGGTCTAACTAATAAGCTAATTGATGTATTTAGATAATTTGGGACATCCGAATGCTCACATAATCATTGTCAGGAATTTTTTGTGTTATGCCTGATCCAACACCTACTCCGACGCCGACGCCAACACCATCGCCGATGCCCACATCGCCTGGTGTCACCCCCACGCAGACACCTCAACACACCTTGCCCCCGACGCCTACACCGTCGCCAACACCCACCCCGACGCCGACTCCCAGCCCTTCACCAAGCCCGTCTCCGACACCTGGACCTACGGCAGGTCCGACACCACAGCCCACTCCGAGTCCGACGCCAACACTTCCCCCTCCCACACCACCGCCAACCTCCCCGCCCACTCCTCCTCCGACACCCTCCCCCACGCCGCCACCAACAGCGTCTCCGACACCGAGTCCGACACCGAGTCCTACCCCCGCACCAACTTCGGTGGTGCCTACGGCGACACCTACAGTAACAGCAACTCCGCCGCCTATCTATCAAATCAATAGTAGCACAGCGCTACCTGCAAAAGATGGCACCACACCAAATTCAAGAACGAAAATTGGAATTTACGAATTTGTCAACTTAGTGCTAGATCCAATTCCACCTTCAGGAACTAGCATTAGTTGGAGTACAACTCATGGAACCCTATATAATACCAGCAATCCCCATAGTAAAATTTTAGGAAACCTCAAGGATCCGGTCGCCCAGGTTACTGTTTCTGCCGCCATATCAGGAGCCAACTCACCAACTAAGAACTTTAGCGTCATTCTTCCCTCATCCATGAATGCTATATCGCAACAGGATTATCCACCTGGAAATCCCCCTATTGTTCCAGATTCGGCTGGATTCATTATATGGGCTGGAACTAAATTTACACTTGAATGTTATCCGGTAGACGTAAACTTTTCAGGTTTTCAGATAAAAGAACTGGTTCCTGCAATTTCATGGACGTATCCCAATGGCACTACACATTCCGAACCTGCCCAGCAAGTTGTAAGCAATTTACTAATCAATGGCCTATTTACAGATATCCTTACCACCAATCAAGAAACAAGACCCATTTTAGATTCTGGAGGTACTCCAACAGATGCGCACTATACCCTTTCGGGCATCACCTATGAATATGATGGCGCCAACGGATGGACGGCAATACCAAATATTTCATGTGATCACTTTTTCAGTTTTTTTAGTGCAGATTACAAAGGACTAGTCGGGGTCAAGTATAATGGACAACCCCGCTTAGACGGCAATAAAAGAGGACCATGGAAGCCAAAACCATAACGCTATCCAATAACTAAAATAATGCTTCAACCATGAAAAAACTAACTTTACAGCAGCCGAAGGCTCAAAATTTACATCTATTCCTAGCTTTTATCTCCGCCATTGGCTTCCCCCATCTTGATGCCAGCGATTTATATTCGCGCCAAAAATTAAATGGTGTGATTTATATGATCGCAGAGTCAGCCCCCATCAATGAACAGGCGTGGAGAAATCTGGAAGCCAAAAGCCTTCTAGAGGCCGCTTTGGCTGACATCTTTGCCACATTGGTACAACAACCTTTTGACCTGCCACCCGCAATACTTCAATCGTTAGAATCTCTAGAAAATTCAGGAGTCAAACTTAGTCCTTGGGGGAGGGGAAGGGTTTCCGCAAGGATCACCCTTGCGATGGCAAGCAACTTGATTGGCGCTGAAATGGATCAGGCAAAAATAGCGACTGTGTTAGAAAGAGCATCCCCAGTTATAAACCAGTTTGCTCTGCAACCGATGGCCCCTATACCGCAACCTGGACAGTTAAATTGGGACCCCGATATTAAACGCCAGGAAGATGAAGACGTCATAGCCTATCACGAGTCAGACAACCTGGAACTGGACCTCGTGTGCCTCCGAGGCACCCTGTATCAATTGCTGAAACCTGCAAGCAATCCAGGGGCCATCTTGGATTCGGCCAAGATCCCCACAGCTGTCAGAGAACTGCTCGAAAAGGACCTGTCCTCGGCCAACAGCAACGAGTTAGGAGATCTTCTCTGGGAAGGATGGAGGCAGCGCCTCATCCAAAGACCGGTCAAGACGGATTATATCAGCAACAACCCCGGATTTCAGCCCAGGTCTAAAATGCACCCTTGACCCGCAGGTCATGACACGCTCGCCCCGCCTATATTTTCTCAAATTACGCTTCATAGAGTCCTGTCTGATTACTCTATGTCTGCTTTATGCATTTCTTCCATCTCTAAAGGCGGAGGAACCTGAGGTCAGATTTCGATGGATTAATGACATGCTCCTTCTAACCATCGGTTTTACCCCTGAGCAGGATATATGGATATCGCAGGGAAGCTGGAGAAATATCCCGGAACATGGGAAGTTTGGCTCCCTTAACCTTACCGTCATCAAAGATGGCAGAGAGATCACTAACCTAGTATTCACAGAACGTATCACGAGGGAAAGAGGGGGATCTGAGTTTTCCGACCTTCACGAAGCCAAAGAGAAAACCACTCTTACCTACTTGCTGCACAAGAATCCTACCCCGAGCAACGAAATTGTCGTGGACGGAAAAAGTATCTACGGAGAGAAAATACAAACCAACTTGAAAGTTCTTGAAGAAGGCAGCCTGGCTCAGGTCGTCTTGCATGGCTCTTATAAATCATCAGGAGATGAATTTGTTTTAGTTAAACAATTGGTCAGCATTCCCAAGAGGCTGTGAGGATCAATCGGCGAATACGATTTCTGACGCATGATTGAAAAGCTCGTTCACCAGACATGGAAGAATGCCTGTCCTGAGCACTGGATTTTCAGAAAATCACGGACAGCCGTCAGTCGGTTCTTCCCAGGATGGGAGTATAAACTTTGGACGGATGAGGATCTAGATCATCTGGTCCGCACCCGCTTTCCTGAATACTACGCTGGTTGGGACTCCCTGGACAGGGGCATCAAAAAAGTGGATGTCGCGCGCTACTTCATCTTGTACCTCCATGGCGGCATTTATGCGGATTTGGACTTCATCTTCACGCAGGATCCGGCCCATCTGTTCGAAGATGGCAACGACCTGTATTTTTACCAGTCCACCCAGGCGCTGGTGAAAGGCTGGGACTTTCTTGGGAATGCCTTCATGGGCAGCACCGCCGGGCATCCCTTTTGGTTACAGTTGGTTGACTACATGTTGGCTCTGCCAGCCACCACCCCAGTGCTCCACCATACAGGGCCGCTGGCTATCGGTGCTTTTTACAAGACCCTCGTGGAGAAGCCTGGGACGACCATCTTCGGGCCTGATCTTTTTGATAATCAAAGCTGCCAAGATGGCATCGGAAAACGCGTTTACGGCTACCATATGCGCATGGCGAGTTGGCACGGACCAGGCCGCCGTGACGGGCTTGTGAAAAATACAAACCTCTGAGCACCGTCATGGTCTATCCCAACCCTCAAATCTATCAACAACTCAGAACCATCTTTGTTCATGTCCCTAAAACTGCGGGAACGGCTATCGAGCGTGCGTTGCTACAGGGAAGCAAAGGGACTGTAGGCGGGCATACAACCGCCTTGGGATACAGATCAACTTACCCTGAAGTTTTTGAACATTATTTTAAATTTTCGGTCATCCGTCATCCCGTTGACCGTTTTGTTTCCGCCTTTTACTATCTTCGCCAACAAAAGATTCATCCAGCTCTGAACAATCAAGTGATCCACGAATGTGATACGATTGATGAATTTGTGAAGTGGGTGGAGATGAACCCCGCCCTTGTTCAAAAGATAGTTCACCTGCTGCCACAGCATATGTTTCTATGCGATGCTGAAGGCCTTATTCTCGTGGATCAAGTGTATGATTATGACAAGCTGCCGGAAGCCTGGGCAGATATTTCTGAGAGAATCGGCATAACCTATATCCCTTTGGTCAAAATCAATGTCTCTCAACGGCCTGGGAATTTTAAGCCTTCAATGCATGTTGTTAACCTAGTGAGGAAGCTCTATGCCTTGGACTATGATATTTTTAAATTTAATCAATTATCTCCTGTGACTTCCAAATGATCTGGGACTGTCAGCACCCTTGGATAATTAGTCGATCCTGAAAAACCGCCCCGACCATGCAGCGAGTAGGGAGGAGTATCCAAAAAAGTCCGTTTAGATTGCAGATTTAAGCTGGTTTAAAGTATCCGTCAAACGAAGCCCCTTTCCTCGGATCTTGACAGGCTCGGCTAAACTGT
>JAOZVT010000684.1 GCA_025869455.1 Prosthecobacter sp. | reverse complement strand
CTGACACCAAGGCGTGGCATTCAGATCTCCCATCACCACAACCGGGAGTTTCAAATCGGCCACGTACTGGGCCATGTCCCGCAGCTGCGCATCGCGACTGGCCGCCCAAAGCGCACTCATGGGCGGCACCGGATGAGTGCCCAGAATGACCAGTTCACGCCCATCCAATTTTAAGTGGGCAGAGATCGAGGGCATCTGCGAGTGGGGTGGCTGAACCAGCTTTAAGTCGGACAAGGGAACCCGACTTAAAAGAGCCACCCCGAAGTTATCTTCTTGGCCCCGCATCAGATGGTGAGGATAGTTGTCGTTCAGTTCAGCCAACGCCTGAGCCCAAGCATCGGTCACCTCCAACAAAACAATGACATCGGCTTGACTGGAGCGCAGATACTCCATGACACCCTCTTTGTTAGGATTATCAAAGAGCACATTCAGGCAGATCACGTGAAGCGCCTTTCCTTCCGCCACCACAGCAGGGCTAGCGCGGAATCCCAGACTGCCGATCAACCAGCCATTCATGAGCAAAGAGGCCACGGAGAGGCACAACATGAGCCGCTGTTTCCGCCAAAATGTCCAAGCCACTGCCAGCAAACAAATGATCAGGTATTGCCAACGGAAATGGCTGAACAAATCCAGCAGCCAATGCCATTGCCCAAGCAGCCCCAACCAGGTACCGCTGAGTGCCATCAAAATGAAGATGTCCACGAAACCTTCCAAACGAAGGCTGGCGGATAAAAAGGAACGCTGGGTGGGCATAAGGAAATCAAGCTAGAGAAGCTGAATAGGGAACCGTATTTTTCAGGAGTTTTGTAAAGCGGAATGAGGTCATGCCAATGCGTCAGGCTTCCAGCAGGCGCTGGATGTCCTCTTGCGTCAGCCGCAGTTTTTCACTGCGACCCGTGAGCAGACCTTCGATCAAGGCTGCCTTGCTCTTCTGCATCTCCACGATGCGCTCTTCTATGGTGTCCTGGCAGATGAGCTTGTGAATGAAGACGGGCTTTGTCTGACCGATGCGGTGCGCACGGTCACTCGCCTGGGCTTCAGCCGCAGGATTCCACCACGGGTCATAATGAATGACCGTGTCTGCGGTGGTCAGGTTCAGCCCTGAGCCACCGGCTTTCAGACTGATCAAGAAAACGGGCACTTCACCTGCCTGGAAACGGCGCATGGGTGTTTCACGATCCTTGGTTTCTCCTGTCAACTTGACAAAAGCCATCCGCGCCTGTTTTAACCGCGCTTCGATGATGGCCAGCATCTCCGTGAACTGAGAAAAGATAAGCACGCGGTGGCCTTCATCGATCAACTCTGGCAAGAGGTCTTCCATCAAGAAATCCGTCTTGGCTGATTCCTCTATTTTCTTGGCCGCTTCGATCTTCAAGAGCTGCGGGTGGCAGCAGACCTGGCGGAGTTTCAGCAAGGCATCCAGCACGATGATCTGACTGCGATCCAGGCCCTGCGCATCAATGGCCTCCTTCACACGCTGATCCATGGCCGCACGGATGGTTTCATACAGATCCGTCTGTGCTTTCCCCAGCTCAATGGTGTGCAGGATTTCGGTCTTCGGCGGCAGGTCTTTGGCAACTGCACTTTTGGTTCGGCGCAGGAGCAAGGGTTGCAAACGAGCCGCTAGCTGCTGCTGCCGCTCCACATCTCCCTCCTTCTCAATCGGCGTACGATAGTAGCTGCGGAAGTTATCCGCATCTCCCAAAATGCCGGGCATGAGAAACTGAAACAGGCTCCACAATTCCCCCAGGTGATTTTCAATCGGCGTGCCTGTCAGGCATAGGCGGTGACGTGATTTCAGCGTGCCGCAAACCTGCGCCACTTTGCTCTTCGGATTCTTGATGTACTGCGCCTCATCCAGAGCGACGACATGCCAGTCAACCGGGCGCAGGTATTCCGCATCCCGCACCAGCAGTGGGTAGGACGTGATGACCAAATCATGCTTGCAGATGCGGCGAAACTCACTGCGACGCTCGTCCCCATGCAGCAGGAGAACGCGCAGGTCTGGGGCAAAGCGTGCCGCCTCGCGCGCCCAGTTACGCAGCACAGACGTGGGTGCCAAAATGAGACAAGGCCGATCCATGCGACCTGACTCTTTTTCTAACAACAGGTGTGACAAGGTCTGCATGGTCTTGCCCAGCCCCATGTCATCTGCCAAAACACCATGCAGGCCAAACTCACGCAAGAACTGCAACCAGCTCAGCCCTTCATGCTGATAAGGGCGCAAAGAGGCCCGCAGGCCCACAGGCAAGGTCACGTGTGAAATTTCCGTGAAGCCTTGCAGACGTTCTTTCAGTGCCGTCAGCTCCGCTGGCATGCGGATGGGCAGGCCATCCAAACTGGCCAACTGCGCAGCACGCAGTTTATCCAGTTGCAACT
Organism: Prosthecobacter sp.; assembly: GCA_025869455.1. Lineage (GTDB taxonomy): Bacteria > Verrucomicrobiota > Verrucomicrobiia > Verrucomicrobiales > Verrucomicrobiaceae > Prosthecobacter. The sequence goes on along the minus strand of JAOZVT010000684.1, from coordinate 4,997 downwards.
TGCCTTCCTTTCGGGTGGCCCGCGCGGTGAGAAGCTGATCCAAAAAACGCAGCAGCATCAGCAGACGACGTGCAGGTACGGCCAGCACAGGATTTCCCGGCCCAGGCAATGCGATGAGATACTTGTGATCCAGATTGGCCTCCAAGATGGCGGGCGTCAGGCCACGATCAATGCAATCCACCAGCATGGGCACCAGGGAGATGCGCTCCCCATTGAGATCCACCCCCAGGTCCAGCGAGAAGCTTTCGCGGGCGCTCGCATCATTCTCTAAGTCTGTAAACCAAGCCTCTTCCGTGGCCTCATGGATATGGAAACCAAAGTCCTCCGCCACCTCCACCTGCCATCCATTGGCCTTCAGTTGCGGCACCGCATCCCGCAGAAACTCAGACCAATACAGCGACTGCACACGATCATTCACGGAGAGCAGCGGGGCCAGTGGCTCAGCGGCATGTGCATCCGGGATGGCCTGTGCCAGATGCACCAGATTCGCCTGCATGAGATCGGTCAAAAGCAGACGCTCCATGCGCACATTCCGACTCAGAGAATGCGTACGGCCTTCGGCATCCTTCCAGCGTGCGCCTGAACTGCGACCCATCATCTGGAAACTCTGCTCACAGCCCTCATACCTAACCAAAGGTTCAGCAACGCCAATGCTAATCTTCGCCTGCGTAAGCTGACTGCGACCAATCTTCACCTGAGGCCGCTCTATGGTGATGCGGCGCAGGCGTAGCCACGGGAGTGGTATATCATTGTTGAGCTGGATCGCATCATCTTCCCCCTCCGCCGTGCCGGATGGACCATCCTGCCCCACTTTGCCAATGCCTGGACGCGCCAGACTCTCCACCTTTTTCTGACCCGCCTCACCATCACACAGCAGCATGAGTGCAGCCGCATGTTCACACAGAGATCCTGCATGACAGCTACATTCAGTGGTGAGATGCAGATCCCCATTCGCGGCCAGTCGCAGTCGCAGCCGGGGCTCCTCATGCGTGAGGTCGCTGCGCCCTACGGCACCCGCTAGCTCGATCTCCTCCGCACTGATCACCGTGACCTCACGCAACTTGGCGTGAGACTTCACCCACTTCATCGCCGCCTCGATCTGTTGCCTTTTAAATAGCCACATCCAGGCCTTGCGGCGGACTTGAGACCAGAGTTGAGGGTAAGGGAACGAGGCTGACACGCGGACTCATTGGCTTAGCGTGCGATGCTAATGGTGCAAACAGGAATGTCAGCCAGAGCCAAAATCCGGCTCACTGGGGTTCCGGCTTATCCATGGTCATGTAGGTACGACCTTTGCGATCCCCATTCAGTGGGTTGAAGGACTCCACGCGCATTTCACGCAAGGCAGAGGCTCCGTTCACCTTCCAGATCTTAGAGACTTCGAAGCGCTTCACCAGCTTTCCACCTTTGTTATAGGCTTCCATCTTGGCCACGCCACCGCTGTCTTGATGCACCCAGAGATCCACCGTGTAATACGGGCCACTCGTATCTGGCGCCGTGATGCGGATGAGCCAGCATTTGATGCGGGCAGCGGTGAGTCTTGCATTGGCATCCAGCAGCTTCACCGTCTTCCAGTAAAGGAAGCGCTGGGAGAGATCTTCATAATTAAAATCCATGCCGCGCACAGAATCATCCGCATTGCTCAGTGGCACCTGACTACTGCCGCCGGGCTTGACCTGCCAGAGAGTCGCCGGATTGGTGGTCAGATCCAGGTGGATGATCTCAGGCGGTGCATTGGTAAAACGAAAGCGCATGATGGACTTCGTCAGCGTCAGCTCCAGAGGCTCCACCTTGCCTGTTTCATCATCGCGCAACTGGCCCGTCATTTTATGATCTTGCAGCGCATAACTGCGGCGGACGAGACCCAGGATTTCCTCCGCTGTGGGCGTGGGAGCATCTTCCGCCAAACCGACGGTCGCTGAGGCTAAGACAAGGGAGGTGAGAAAGAGACGACGTTTCATGCGATAGTCAATAGACCCCGAAGACCGGGATTTCATTCAATCGCCGATCTCACTTGAGAGCAAATGCAAAGCCTTACGCCGTGGTCTTGCGATCCACGTTCAAGCCCATCTTACGATACAGCGTGGCGATGCTGACGCCCAACATGGACGCTGTCTTTTCACGCGAGCCGTTGTTGTACTTCAGCGTCTCCTGGATGAACACGCGCTCTTGACCACGGATGAAGTCATCCAAGGTGGAGCCGATAGGAAGCTGAGTCGTGCCATGACTAGAAGAAGTGGTAGGCACCTCAATCTGCTGCGTCACTTTCGTCGGCAGATCCGCTGGGCGGATGCGATCACTCTCTGCAAAGGCACAGGCGCGCTCCACGGCATTGCGCAGTTCAGAGATGTTACCCGGCCAAGGATACTTCTCCAAGAACTCCAGGCCATAAGCATCCATGCTCTTCGGCTTCGAGTCGGTACGATCCGTCAACTCTTTGAGGAAATGATCCACCAAAGGCTTGATGTCTTCACGCCGTTCACGCAGCGGCGGAATCTTCAGCGGCACGACCGAAAGCTTATAATAGAGGTCTTCACGGAAGGAGCCTTTCTTGGAAGCTTCTTCCAGGCAAATGGTCGTGCTGACGACAAGGCGGAAATCAGATCCAGAACTATTGCTCCATGCACTGCGGCGGGACTGCATCTCATCCAAGAAGGTATTAAGCTGCGCCTGAATGCGTGCTGGCAGCACATGCACTTCAGCCAAGTGGACAGTGCCGCCGCTAGCACGGCTGAAGATGCCACCCTGCCCATTCACATGTCCGAAAAGTTCTGACTCCAGCGCATCCTCAGGCATGGCGCTGCATTGCAATTCTTTGTATGGCGCGCCGGAGCGGCGGCTGGCTTCATGCAATGCACGGGCCACCATGTGTTTCCCTACTCCAAACTCCCCTTCCAGGAGCACGGGACTATCATTATCTGCCACGCGGCGGACGATCTCAAAAATGCGCTGAATGGCATCGCTATGACCGATCAATTTTGAGGCAGAGGTGCTTCTAACACTGCTGGAGGAGCCATTGATAAGCTGAGTCGAGGAACTAGCCGCCGAATTGTTTCGATTAAGGGCCTGATTAACGGTCTTGATCAAATCCCCCAAATCAAAGGGCTTCGTCAAGTAATCAAAGGCCCCTAGGCGCATGGCCTCCACCGCCGTTTCTACACTGCCATGACCTGTGACCATGATCACCGCCGTGTTCGGAAACTGGTCACGACACATGCTAACGAGGTCTAATCCGTTCACATCGCCAATGCGCAAATCCACAATGACTAGGTCCGGCTGCTGACTACGGATAGCAGCCATGCCATCAATCCCCGTTGTGCATCCAAATACGGTGTGCCCAGCGGCACGGCAGAGCTTGCTCATCAACTCAAGGATGGCAGCCTCGTCATCTATGATTACCAGTTTAGCCATAACGTTTTCGGAAAAATGAGAGTCAAATTTGATTATTAAATATGCTAAATGGACTCCGCTTCCCCGTCAACGGTCATTCATTTCGTAAGATACGATTATTCTGCAAAACGAGTTATCAAGACCTTCTAATTCAGTTTTTTTGGTCAAAATACGACCAAAAGAGTCAGATCGAACCCCAAATCACTGTCAGCGCACCAGAAGCACCTGAATTTTTATGGATGACAGAGCTTTAACTGAAATTATTGCATTTTGGATACTGAAGTCTTGCCTCTTGGTTTGCGACCTGCTTGCATGTGCCCACCGATGGCCACACTTTCTCAACACCAAATTTATGTTTTCGCCACCTCTTTTATGGCGGCGTTTTTTGTCGCAGCGATGGTCCGGCTTTGGCTATTACGCCGAGTCGAGGAGAAATTGCTGAAAAACAAGGACGCTTTAGAAAAGCAGATTGTCCTACAACAAAAGGACCTCATGACCGTGCGCAAGGAGTCCAACGACTGGCGCATGGAGATGCAGCGCCAGTTTGATCTCTTCCGCCACATGGCCAGTGACCAGCTCGGCGTGGAGGAAAAACGCTTCAATGACCTGCTGGCCAAATCCACCCGTCGTGAGTACGAACTGCAAACCGCCCTGGACCTGGCCAAGCAGATGTGCGCGGAGCTTCCTTCCGCCAAGGCCCGCGTCCTGCACCTAGAGTCCCTCCTGGATTCCTCCACCGTGCCTACCGCCCCGGCAGCCCCTGAGTCTGATAGCGGCAGTGATAGCGATGGCGGCCTGACCGTAACACCCGTGACCCCAATGCCCGACCTCAGCGGTGGCGGAGCCCCGGCTCCAGCACCTGAACCTGAGCCAGTCGAAGAAGAAATCGTAGAAATAGTCGCCACCCCAGCGCCCGTCGCCCCACCTGCCCCGATCTTTCCACCGAAAATCAGCATCCCTTCTCCCCTTTCCGCCGTGGTGGCTCCCGCTGTGGCCGCATTCACCGCCGCTCCCCTCCCGCCACCCACGGAGTCTCCCACGCCCCTTGTGGATGAAATCAAGCTCACCGAACTGGAGCAAAAACTGGCTGAGGCCGAAAAAAAAAACGCTTCTCTTCAACTAGCCCTGACGACGACGCGACTCCGGTCACGCTCGAAGACTAAAAACGCCCGCAAGTACGCGATGAAAAAACGCGAGTTGGTGAGAGCCTAATTCGCTATTTATAAGAGGCTTCACCAGCCATCTGAACTTGATCAAGAGCTTGAATGCAGGAAGGGGAAATGCCCTCCGCATTCAAGCTCTTTGATTTTGGGGTGAGATGGGGAAAAGGGATCACGCGCCAGAATTTCCGCATAAATGGGGAGGTCGAAGGGAGAGTCAGCCATCATCTCTGACTCCACCACTCCGGCGGTCCTTCAGACCGCATCGGTGGTGATGGGTGGATCTTTGCCATTTTCCCAGGGCTGACGCCCTGGGCTAAGTCCCGTGGTCCGTTGGACCACAAGGCACTCATGAAACGGTGCGGCCTCTCGAAACACCCTCACGAAAAATACACCCGCCTCGCGGTCTGAACGGGAGCATCCTATCGTGATGCAGACACGAAAATG
>JAOZVT010000683.1 GCA_025869455.1 Prosthecobacter sp. | reverse complement strand
ACGAGGAAGCACAGAAGCGTTTTCATAGGCGGGCATTTTAATGCCCGTGTCTATCCCGTCAATCTGTTAATTTTAAACGGGTGTCACACCCCGCCCAAATTGATCCTGTAGAACGCGCTATTGTTTTGATTTTGAAGCGCGAACGCCTGAAAGCAAAAATCTCAGCAACTAGCCTTGCTGCGCAAATAGGGGTGAGCCGAACCACGATAACGCATCTTGAGAGTGACGATGCGCGGCCCACCTTTTGGGTTTTAAAGAAGATCGCGGATGGCTTGGGTTTAGACTTTGGACAATGTGTTGTTGAAGCCCAAAAAGAAGCCAAAGAATGAGCGGCGAAATTAATTAATTATTACCTTGGCACCTAATGAACGGGCATTATAATGCCTGCATATGGAGCTTCCAAAAACGCAGCTACAGGCTATTGTTTTCTTTTCCAATCTGGAAAACTGCCACAATTACCTATCCTCTAAACGGTGGCCAGATGGTAAAGTAATTTGCCCCCATTGCCAATCAAAGGAAATCGGGAAACTCAGTCTTTCGCCCCGAATCTGGAATTGCAAGGGCTGTAGAAAACAGTTTAGCGTAAAGGTAGGAAGGATCTTTGAAGGCTCGCCGCTTGGCCTGGATAAATGGCTCGCTGCCATGTGGATCATAGCGAATGCTAAAAACGGCGCTTCATCTTGCGAGCTTGCCCTCACCTTGGGAATTACCCAAAAATCAGCTTGGTTTATGGGGCATCGTATCCGCCTAGCCTTTAAACAAGGAAGTGTCGAAAAACTAAAGGGCACCGTTGAGGCGGATGAAACTTTTGTTGGTATGAAAGCCAGTAACATGCACAAATCAAAGCGGCGCGAAAAAGTTAAAGGTACTGGCCCTATTGCCATGATTCCAGTTTTTGGCGCGCTCCAAAGAACGACACCCGAAAGGTGCTCGCAAATAAACCTCAAGGTTTTAGATTCGCGCAAAAGAATAGATATTCATGGCGGCGTGAATGAGTTTGTCGAAGAGGGTTCAAAGCTCTATACGGATGCATTAAGGTCTTATAATGACCTGAATGAACGATATACTCACAAGACAGTTGATCACGCTTTTTGTTATGTCATGGGCGAAGTCCACACGAACGGCATGGAAAACTTTTGGCGCCTTTTAAAGCGCACAATTAAGGGCACCTACATTTGCCCCAGTCGCCGCCATCTTTTCCGCTATTTGGATGAGCAGGCTTTCCGTTTCAACGAAAGAGTTGATAATGACGGGGGCCGTTTTGATCTTGCGATGTCTGAGGTATTAGGGAAGCGAATTCGATATAGAGAATTGATCGCTAAAACTGCCTGATGGGTGCCCTAACTTCTCTTTTTCTTTGCGGCGTTCTTTTTTTCGACCTCTTGTTTTTCTAGTTCCAGAATCTTGTCTTTTGGGACTGTTAGAACTGCCTCCATCATGCTCTCAAAGCGTTGTACAGCCTCGCTACCTTCATGGAACTCGGTTTTTTTGGCGGCGCGCTTTTTCATTGGGCAATTTATGTTCGGGTTTTGAGTCGTAAAGGACAATTCGTAATCGGTTGATCCTGAACTCATTGCAGATGCTCTCCTTAATGGGAAAGTGGGATAGTATTGCCATTTGGTGATGCAAGATGTTGGGATGTTCTTCGTAGGATAGATATGGACCTGACAAGTATTGATTTGACTCCCCTTTTATCGCTCAAAGATTATTGGTATGCCACCGCAAGCGCGGTGTTAGGCTCGTTGATAGCTCTTTGGCTTACGGCGCGCCAAAGGAATTCCGCAAGAAAGGATGCTGAAAAACATGCCAGGAAAGCCCTCCTGCGTTCTATTCAATTTAACCAGGAACGTCTTTTTCAGATCGTTAGCCAGCTCACAAGTTCCAGCACAGTGCCAAACTACTCCTTGGACACTATTGGTATGACTCTCTGGTTGCAACAGTCTCATGGCATTCTCAATGATGATGTCAGGCAAGCCGTTGACGCTTATCGTTACCAGCTTGATCACATAGCCGTAAAGCTCAATCAGCACCTTTTAATAGTTACGATTTATAACGGCACATTTGACGAGGGTCTCCCGCGTACAGCAACGGAGGCGGAAGTGCGCCAATCCATTGTAATGCACGCCCAACAACAGATTGAGGCTGCTTCAAAGCTGATTCGTCTGATGACTGAATGAATTGTTCGACCTGTGCTGCATCAGCTTGGACTTGAGCGCGCAATTGAGATAAGGTCTCGTTAGGTAAGGGGTATGTGGGGGTCCTATTCAGCTTCAATTTTGGCATTCCCATTCCCTCAGTTCGGTGTATTTCCTGTGACAACTTATGCGTTATTGGCTGCTCAAATCTGAACCTGATGTTTTCTCTTTCGACGACCTCAAAAAGCGTCCCAAGAAAACCGAACCCTGGAACGGGGTGCGCAATTATCAGGTGCGCAACATGATGCGGGATGACATGGCCCTGGGTGACTTAGGTTTCTTTTACCATTCCAGTTGTCCAGTACCCGGCATTGCAGGCATCGTCAAAATTGTCAAAGAAGCCTATCCTGATCACACCCAGTTTGACCCGAGTTCCGAATACTTCGACCCAGGCAGCAAGCCCGAAGCCCCGCGCTGGCTCATGGTGGACGTGAAATGGGAGACTGCCTTCAAGACCTTCGTCACCCTCGACATGCTGCGGGCGGATCCCGCCCTTGCCGACATGCTGATCCTGCGCCGTGGCAATCGCCTGTCCATCACAGGCGTGGAGCAGGAACATTGGGATCGGATCTGCGAATTGGGTGGGCTATGAACATGAAAAGGGCTAGAAGCCCTCGCTTGCAATGTCTCACTTCTCCACCACCACGTCCTTCACACTCACCGTGCCAAAGCTGAAGCCAACGCTGAGGTTCGTCTTGGGCCGCGCAAGGCTGGCGTGCTCGTAAGTTTTCTCGAAGTCACCGATCTTCACCGTGGCTTTGCTGCCACGTAGAGTCACGACCACAGGCACCCATTCGCCGGGGTTCAAAGGCGGACCGTCTTGTCCCAAAGAGATGGAGGTGTGATCCTTCGAATCCGCCGGGAAGGCACGAATGCCGGTGTTCTTCGGGTTCATGACGAAGCGGAAGATGTGGCCGTCAGCACCATTGGAGGTGAAGACGACACTCTTCACGGCATCATCTACCTTGTAGCTGAAATGGATCGTCGCGTCTTCATAAGCCAGGTCATAAAAGATGATGGGACCGTGGTCCTTGAACTTCTTATAAAGCTTATCGTCCTGCGTGCAGGTCGCACTATTGTCAGCAAATTTCCATTCCCCACGCGAAGCTCTCCGGCTTTCTAGTTTGGCAGCAGAAAAGTCATCTTTGAGCAAGGGAGCCTCGGCAGCAAAAACACTGGTGGTCAAGAATGAAGCAAGCAGGAGGCGTGTGATCATCATGAATGGAGCCCAAAGGTTAAGGAAGTTTTTTGGCCACGCCGTCCATGCCAGGACGCACGGTGCCATCGCTACTGATGAGTGGTAAAGGATGAGCCGCACGACCGAGGGGACGCACGCCGGGGGCATCCGGTCCATCCAGACCCAGATCATCTTTCATGGGAGCGGCTAAAGTGCGCAGACGCTCCACCTGATCTGGTTTGTCCTTGGCCAGATTCTTAGATTCCGCAATGTCATCCTCCAGGTTGTAAAGTTCACCTTTGTCCAGACGCAGCTTCCAGGGACCGGAGCGCACACCTTCCAGCTTGAACCCACGATAGTAATAAAACACGTCGTGTCCGGTGGCTCCCTTTTTGGAAAGAAGCAGTGCGGACAGATCCTTACCGTCCAGCTTGTTCTCAGGCAGCTTAGCATCGGCCAACGCCGCAAAGGTTGGCAGCCAATCCATGTGGCTGGTGATCTCTCCCGTGCTGGTTCCTTCATGAACTTTGCCCGGCCACCATGCGATGGTGCAGACACGGATGCCACCTTCATAAGTTTCGCCTTTGCTGCCGCGCAGAGGCTTGTTGTTAGACCCATGCCGCAGAGCCCCACCATTGTCACTGGTGAAGACGACCAACGTGTTGTCCTGCAGATTCAATTCACGCACCTGATCCAAGATCTGACCCACACTCCAATCCACTTCCTGCGCCCAGTCACCAAGCAAGCCATTGGGAGATTTGCCCATGTATTTCTTGTCAGGATAGAGAGGGAAGTGCACAGCCGTGTGGGGCAGGTAAAGGAAAAACGGGCCGTCCTTATTGGCACGGATAAACTCACGCGCCTTGTCCGTGTAACGGCTCGTGATCTTGTGCTGCTCTTCTGCTTTCACCCGCTCGATGACATTGCCATTTTCCACCAGAGGTAGTGGCGGCTGTGAAAGACCTTTCAGACCCGTTTCATCATTCTGCTGATTGGCTTTTTTAGCCCCAGGTTTAGGGGTCGGCAGAGGGTCACCAGGATTGCTTTTCGAACCTTCAGATGCTAACCCCATGTCATTGGAATAGGGCAAGCCGTAGTAGCTATCGAAACCTTGAGCCGTCGGTAGAAATTCGGGTTGATCACCGAGATGCCATTTGCCGACACAACCCGTTTTGTATCCGGCCTCTTTCAACACTTCAGCAATGGTCTTTTCATCGGGGTTCAGCCCCACTGCCGACGCTGGAAAAAGCACATGCGGGATCGGCAGCACACGTTTTGGATAACAACCCGTCATCATGGAGGCACGGGACGGGCTGCAAACAGGAGCCGCATAGTGACTGGTCAGCTTCATGCCTTCCTTAGCCATCCGGTCAAGATTCGGCGTTGCATTGGTGGAACCGAAGGGACCGATGTCCGCATAACCCAGATCATCAATGTTGATGAGGATGAGGTTTGGTTTGGCCGCCGAAAACAAGGCACAAGGAGCCAATAGCAGGGCAGAAAAAAGAAGATGTCTCAAGATCATGGAATGCTCTTGAACGACACAAATCAGCTCGCCTTGCAGCAAGTTGATCCGCTTAATCCTTTAGACCTCCGCAAGTCTTCAACTCCAACGGTGAATCCGGCTATCCAACTGGAAAACTTGGCCACTGACATTTTCCAGGGTGTGAAGGAAAGCAATGAACCGCGCCACATCTTCCACCGTATTCAGTCGGCCTAGTGTGTGAGCAGATTCGATGATCGGGCGATCTTTCTCCAGCAGGGCGCGGGTCATCTTCGTGTCGAGAAACCCTGGCAGCACACAATTGGCACGTATGTTCCGTGGTCCATATTCAGCCGCCAGACTTTGCGTCAGTGCGATCAAACCTGCTTTGGCGGCAGCGTAGTTTCCCTGTCCCGCAGGCCCGCTGAGCGCACTGAAAGAACCGATGTTGACGATGTGCCCATACCTCTGCCTAACCATTAGTTTTAAAGCGGCTTGTGCGGATAAAAACGCGCCCTTCAGATGCACTTGCAAGACGTCATGAAAGTCAGCTTCCGTCATCTTCAGCATGGAAGCATCCCGCAGAAAACCTGCGTTGTGAATCAGCAGATCAAGTCGTGGCATGCCGCCCATGAAGGTCTGCACATGCGCCTTATCGGTGACATTAAATTGGGCCTTCCCTGGTGCAAACACCTGCCACCCTTGAAGCTCCAATTCTCGGCGAATCGCCTGCCCCAAGTCCCCTTCACCACCCGTGATCAGGGCAACTAGCTTATGGGCAGAATCTGGAGGTGACGTGGACACGCGAACATTCATTCGTCCCAAACCGAATCATTATTCTTCGGTTGCAGGCAAAGCACGGGGCACATCCGGCGGGGCAACTGGCTTGGCTTTGGCTTGGAAGGAATCAAACACCAGCACGCCTTTGAGGGAATCCACTGCACGTTCGAGTTGTTTGTCCCCCAAATTAGCAATCTCAATCGCTGCGGCTTCTCCGCTGCCGTGATTGTTGCGCCACTTGGCCACCTTCAATTCTTCATCGGTGGTTAGAACGGAAACAATGTTAGGCTCCACACCATGCTCATGAATCGTGCGATGGCTCGGAGTGTAGTATTTGGCGGTGGTGAGACGCATGGCCGCCCCATTTTTCATGGGCAGGATGCTTTGAACGGAACCTTTGCCGAAGCTGGTCGTGCCCACCACAATGGCGCGCTTCAGATCCTGCAAGGCACCCGCTGTGATCTCAGCAGCACTGGCGCTGCCACTGTTGATCAAGACCGCCATGGGATAACGGCGCGGCTTTTTACCATCGCGACTTGGGGTACGATAAGGCGGTGGATTTTGAGAAGCTATGCGCCCTTCGGTGGTGACCACCACGGTGCCTTCAGGAAGAAACTCACCACAAACGGCGACCGAACTGTCCAGCAAACCACCAGGATTATTCCGCAGATCCAGCACAAAGGCCTGCATGCCTGCCTTTTCCAGTTCGTCGAGAGAGTCACTCAAGTCTCTCGCTGTAGATTGCGTGTATTGTGAAATACGAGCATAACCAATTTTGTATTCTCCCGCCAACTTGGGCACCAACAGCATGGAGTCATGCACGGAGGTTTCTGTCAGCGTTTCGCGAACGAGGCTGAACTCAAGAAACTGGCGTGTACCAGGGCGGCGAATCGTGAGCTTCATGGTATCGCCCGCTTTACCCTGAAGCAATTGAATGGCTTCTGCCACGCCCACACTATCCGTCAACACATCGCCAATGCGAACCATCTGATCTCCGGCCAGCAAGCCCGCACGGGCCGCAGGTCCATCCTCACGCACCGTGATGATGGTTAGAATACCTTCACGCAAAGATACTGTAATGCCCACACCTTCGGACGTATCACTCTGCTCACGCTGCATGTCCTCAAAGAGGCTGCTGCCCATGTATTCGCAGTGCGGATCCAGACGACGCAACATGCCTTCCAGTGCCCCTTCGACGAGCTCTTCATACGTGACCTTGGATTCATCCACATAACTCTGGCGGATGGTTTCCATGGCCCGAGTCAAGAGTTCCATTTGCCGATAAGCATCTTGAGGAGGCGGCTTGGTGGCGGGAATCTTGGGCGATTCCTTGTTCTGCTTGGCGGGCAGGTCATCCTTTTTTGCAGGTGCCACGACAGCAGGCTTCGGAGTCGGACTCACCGGAACAGGAGTACCTGCCGGGCTAGCAGCCTGGAGGCTGAGGCCTGCGACCAAGAAGATGCTGGAAGCCAAAACGATGCGCATAGGTTAACAGTGCATCATTCACGGAGAAGCAACAGAGGAAAACGCTCAAGGAGAACGAATCAAGGGGCCATTTTGGCACGAGTTTCACGGTAGCGCTGACGCAGGGCCTTCAAAATGGCTGGCAGATTGGGTGGATCCACCTCAGGAATATCCCCGCCATTTTGAAGCAAAATAAGCTCTGTCTGAAGAAAAGGCAGATCATCATAGCGAACCGTTTCCAGGGCCTGA
>JAOZVT010000682.1 GCA_025869455.1 Prosthecobacter sp. | reverse complement strand
GTCCCGACAAAAAGCAGCTTCCCACGATGCAAAATACCGATCCGGTCCGCCACTTCTTCAGCAATGTTAAGCAAATGCGTGCTCATCAGCACCGTCGCCCCCGCCTTAGTTTGGCGTTTTAGCTCCTCCTTCACAATCCGGGCATGAATCGGGTCCAGACCAACCATGGGTTCATCAATCACAAAAACCTTAGGTTCATGCAAGAGTGCGCTGGCGATGCCAAGGCGCTGCCGTGTTCCATGACTGAGATTTTCAATCCGCTGTCCACAATGTTCATGCAGAGCGAATTGGGTAAAAAGTTCATCCGTCCTTTGAGCCGCATGAGCCACATCCATCTCAAAAAGCTCCGCAATGAAGTGCATGAACTCGGGAGCGGTCAGTTTCTCATAAAACACCGCCACATCGGGCACATAGCCGAGCAGGGACTTTGCTTTCAGAGGTTCCTTTTGAATGTCGAGACCACAGATCTGCACGCGGCCGCTCATCGGCTTCATCAGGCCCGTCAGCAGCTTGATGGCCGTCGTCTTGCCAGCCCCATTGGGTCCTAAAAACGCAAACAGCTCCCCAGGTTTGATCTCCAAGGACAAGCCATCGAGCGCTTTCAGCTCGCCGTAATGCATGGAGAGGTTCTCAATCTGGATCATGTAGTTTGACTCTATTCAGTTCTCGAGGTTTTGGACAATGAATACTGATGGCCTAAGTCTGAATCCGTTCATTTTCTGAAACCGATAGCCAATTCATCCACCCTCCCCATCATATCCACGCTTTATGAAAATTGTCCTGCTTGATGCTTTTACCGCCAATCCCGGAGATGTCTCCTGGGCTCCTTTGCAATCCATCGCTGAATGCACCTTCCATGACCGCACGCCTCCGGCGGAAACCGTAGCACGCTGTGCTGGAGCGGAAGTCATCATCACGAACAAAGCCCCCGTGACACGGGAAATCATCGCGGCACTGCCAGACCTAAAGTACATTGGGGTCACCGCCACAGGTTACAATATTGTGGACGTAGCCGCCGCCAAAGAACGCGGCATCATCGTGACCAATGTCCCAGGTTACAGTTCGCCAGCCGTCGCTCAGCTTGTGTTTGCGCTCATCCTGGAGCAGACCAACAACGTGGGACACCATGCTAAAACCGTGCGCGATGGGCGCTGGGTCGCTTGCCCAGACTTCAGCTATTGGGACCACCCCATCATCGAACTGAGTGGCCGCACGCTCGGCATCATCGGTTATGGAGATATCGGCGCTGCCGTCGGTCGCATTGCGGTAGCATTTGGCATGAAGGTGCTAGCCAGCAAACGCGAGTGGAAAACCTCACCTCCAGAAGGCGTGACCCCAGCCAGCATTGATGAAGTTTTTTCAAACAGCGATGTCATTTCCCTGCACTGCCCATTGACCGATGCGACCAAACACTTGGTTGGCGAACGCACACTCGGACTCATGAAATCCAGTGCATTCCTGATCAACACAGGTCGTGGCCCCTTGGTGGATGAAGCCGCTTTGGCCCAAGCCCTGAATGCTGGGCAAATCGCAGGTGCAGGCCTGGATGTGTTATCGGTGGAACCACCGAAAGCGGACAATCCTCTCCTGACCGCCAAGAACTGCCTGATCACGCCGCACATCGGCTGGGCCAGCCGTGAAGCACGCATTCGCCTCATCGAGGCAACGGCCTCCAACCTGAAAGCATTCTTAGCTGGCAATCCGGTGAATGTGGTCGGCTAAAGCTCTGTAAACAATCAGCCCCCGACTCATCACCATGAATCGGGGGCTTTTTTGTGAGGTGTAACTCCGTTATTGAGCCGAGCTAGCCAAAGCCTGATCGAGATCAGCCAGGATGTCATCAATGTGCTCAATGCCAATGCTCAGGCGCACCAGATCTGGTGTGATGCCTGCGGCAGCTTGGGCGGCTTCATTCAACTGACTGTGCGTGGTGCTCGCGCTATGGATCGCGAGAGTCTTCGCATCCCCCACATTGGCCAGGTGGGAGATAAGCTTCAGGTTATCAATGAATTTACGCCCAGCCTCCATGCCGCCCTTGATGCCAAAGATCACCATGGAGCCACCCTTCCCTTTCAGATACTTCTGACTGGCGGCGTATTGTGGATCCTCTTCTAAACCGGGGTAACGCACCCAAGTAACTCCTGGGTGATTTTTCAGATGCTTGGCCACAGCCAATGAATTTTCACAATGGCGCTCCATGCGCAGAGGCAGTGTCTCAATGCCTTGAAGCAGGAACCACGAATTGTCTGGGGCAATGCAGGCCCCCAGGTTACGCAAAGGCACGGTGCGCATGCGCAAAATGTAAGCCAAAGGCAGCAAAGGCGCAGGTAGATCCACACCCCAGCGCAGACCGTGGTAGCTATTGTCAGGTGTCGTGAAAAGCGGGTGTTTGCCAGCCGCCCAATTGAACTTTCCACTGTCCACCACGATCCCACCGAGGCCAGCCCCATGACCACCAAACCATTTGGTGAGCGAGTGCACCACGATATCAGCCCCATGATCAATCGGGCGAGTCAGATAAGGGGTACTGAAGGTGCTATCCACGATGAGCGGCAGTCCTTCCTCATGAGCAATCTTTGAGATGGCATCCAGATCCGCAATTTCCAAAGCCGGATTGCTGACGCTCTCACAGAAAAAAGCACGCGTCTTTTCATCAACAGCTTTGCGGAAGTTTTCGGGATCATTCGAATCCACAAACCTCACCTGAATACCGAGCGCTGGCAGAATCTCATTAAACTGCGTGTAAGTACCGCCATATAGGTTCTGGGCCGAGACGATATTGTCTCCGGCTTGGGCCAAATTGATGATGGAGTAAAAAACGGCGCTCGTCCCACTAGCAAGTCCAAGCCCCGCCATTTCGTGAGCCCCTTCCAAAAGTGCCACCCGCTTTTCCAGCACATCCGTGGTGGGGTTTTGCAGACGTGTGTAGATATTACCCAGTTCTTTGAGCGCAAAAAGGTTAGCCGCATGTTCTGTATTCTTGAACACATAGCTCGCGGTACGATAGACCGGCACAGCGCGTGAACCCGTGGTGGGATCGGGTTGTTGACCGCCGTGAAGGCAAAGAGTTTCTAATTTCATGGTTGGTTAGGTTGGGGATGATTGGGATAAAGCAGGTGATGTGGCAACAGTCTCAGTTTTTGATGCACCACAGATGCTTGTGACCGCGAATAAAAATCTGACCATCGCTGATGGCAATCGAACCGATCACTTTTTCCCCGATGGAGTTCGTCGCCATCAATTCAAATTTGGGGCTAGCGCGAAAGATGAAGGCGTCTCCGCCCTGATTCACCGCATAGCACAAGCCATCCGCTGTTAGCACCAAGGACGACCAGTTTTGCCCCGTCGGACCAGGGCCTTTCAGTCGCTCATTCCACACCATCTCTCCCGTCTTGAGATCACGACATTCAGCGATGCCCCCATCACTCAAGATGTAGTGGTAGCCCTCATGGACCACGCCCGAGCCAATGCGTTGGCTCACTTTTGGTAAATGCCACACGCGATGAGTTGCTGTGACATCCCCACGACCACCGGCCTTCACGCACAATCCCTGGCCATTGAATCCACCAAAGGCAATCACCTGTCCGTTGGCAAACTGAGGCGAATTGTAAACCAAAGGATTCAATCCCTGACATGTCCAAAGCTCCATTCCCGTCATGGGATCAAAGGCACTAACAAGACCAGGATAAGACATAAAAAGCTCCATGTGTCCCCCTACTTTTCTTAACAAAGGATCAGCCCAGGAGCCTAACCATTTTTTATTTCCCTCTTCACCTGATGCACCACCGGGTTCGTCATGCTGCCACAGTGTCTTGCCTGTCTTTTTATCGAAGGCATACAGCGTGGTCTTTTCTCCCGGACCAAAATTCAGAAACACCCGATCCCCTGCAATCACGGGCGAAGTTCCATTCCCCCAAATGTGATGTTGTTTTCCTAAGTCCGTACGCTTCCATATTTCTTTACCCTCAAGGTCGTAGCAAAAGACACCCGCCGAGGCAAAAAACACGATCACTCGCTCGCCATCAGTCGCGGGTGAGGCCGAACAATAAGGATTGGTGGCGTGGGTCAGCTCGGGCTCGCGATAGATCGTTCCCGCATCCCAAAGTAGCTTGCCCGTTTGGCGATCAAAACACATCAGCAACCTCTGTCCGGTTTTCTCAACAGCCTGCGTAATGAAGACCTGATTCCCCCAAACCACCGGGGTAGAATTTCCGCGATCAGGCAGAGCTACCTTCCACTGCACATGCTCGGTCTGATTCCAATTTTTCGGCAAGCTCGATTCCGCACAGCTACCATCTCCATTCAGGCCACGCCACATGGGCCAATTGTCCGCATGCAAGACAGAGGCGAGACTGAGCAAACCCAAGGCCGAAAAAAGAATGGTATTCATGGTGGTGAAGACCATCGTCTGAAACTGTCAGCTTCTTGCAAAGCCTAAAGTTAGGCAGGGGATTCTCCATGTCGTGCCACGAGCAAGGGAAGGATCTCCTCCCGATGGCTGATGACCATGAGATGGCTACCTCCAGAGATCACTCGTTGGACTTGCTGACGTTGAATGGGGAAAACAGGATCTCGATCTCCATGGATGCTGAGCAAATCAGGGTGATGCTCCAGTCCATTCCAATCTGCCGCATGAGTGCAGGCCCAACGCACAAAGGAGGTGTTAGCTTCACGAAACATATCCACGGCAATCCTTCGTGATGCCGTCATGCCCGGAAGAGGGCACACCGTACGCTGAAGAGCGCCCCAAGGCAGATGCGGACCCATGAAGGAAAGGTGACGCAGCATGGGATTCAGGTGCTGCCGATCCGTGCAGGAAGAGATGAGCGTGATCTTGGAGATGGGCAGCCATTTGGAGATTTCACACGCCATCATGCCTCCCAGAGACATCCCGATCAGGCTGTCTCCTGCCTGCATACCCTGATGCCGAATCAGAAACTGAGCATACTCCGCAAAAGTGGTCCGCTGTCCATCTGGCGGCGGTGGATAGTCCGCTCTCTGCACCTGACCTGGAAGGTCATACCCTTCATAAAGAGCGGACGTCGCCCCCAGGCCTGGAATGAGATGAATGGACATAAAAGGAAAGTGCGCTGCTGACTGCATACGTTCCACCCTCCCTCATGAGCCACTTTTTCCTCATGGGGAGAGTCATGTCATGACCTGCTTACGCCAGCCCCCAGCGACGACGCAGAAAGGTCTCCCAGGGACTGAACAGCAGCTTGTCTGCGGCAAAGCCCACGATGAGGATCACCAGCATGATGCCCGCCACCTGATCCATGGCCTGCAATTCACGTCCATAGTGCAGCAGGTGCCCGAGGCCGAAACCCGTCAGCACCGTCACATAAATCTCCGCCGCCATGAGGGAACGCCAGGCAAAGGCCCAGCCCTGTTTCATGCCACTGACGAGATGCGGCAGACTGGCGGGCAAGAGCACATGCCAGAGCAGATGCAGGCCGCTGGAACCCATGGTGGAAGCCGCACGACGGTAGATGGGTGGGATCTGACGGATACCATGATCTGTGGCCAGTAGAACCGCCCAGAGGGTGCCCATGGTCACGATGAAGAGCATGGCCATTTCTGTCTGGCCGAACCACAGCAAAGCCAGCGGTACCCAGCACACACTGGGCAGCGTTTGCAACCCCAAGGCCAGCACACCCAGAGTGTCCGAAGCAAAGCGAAACCGCGCCGTCAGCAGGCCCAGGGGAATGCCAGCGGAAAGCCCGATAAGGTAGCCAAACATCAGCCGCTTCATGGTCACGCAACCAGCGCTGAACAATGATCCGTCCTTGATGGCAATGATGAGATATTCAC
Source organism: Prosthecobacter sp. (assembly GCA_025869455.1). GTDB lineage: Bacteria > Verrucomicrobiota > Verrucomicrobiia > Verrucomicrobiales > Verrucomicrobiaceae > Prosthecobacter. Next base: position 1,603 of record JAOZVT010000682.1, on the reverse strand, counting down.
CAATGGCCAGCGGTGATGGAACCAAGACAGGGGACCACCATCCGGCGCGGGAGGCAGCCTCCCAGATGAGGATGAGAGCGGCAAAAAAGCCGAGAGAACATAGAGCGCGGATCATGCGGAAGGAGTGTGTTTTTTTAGGTCGGCGGTGATGGTGCGGGCGAGTTGGGCCACTGCCTCGTCGTTGATGTCGCGTGGGCGTGGCAGGTCCACCCGATACTCAGAATGGATTCGGCCTGGGCGAGGGGTGAAGAGGATCACACGATCTCCCAAGCAAACGGCTTCACGGACATTGTGAGTGACGAAGATGACGGTCTTGCGCCGCTTTTGCTGGATGTTCTGCAGGTCGGCATAAAGCTGTTCACGGGTCATGGCATCCAGTGCGGCAAAGGGCTCATCCATCAGCAGAACCTGCGGATTGGGGGCCAGGGCACGGGCCAAGGCCACCCGCTGCTTCATGCCACCAGAGAGTTCGTGGATGTTGGATTGCACAAACTTTTCCAGGCCGACGAGTTTTAAATAAAACATGGCTAGTTCACGACGGTCATCATTCGTTAGGCCAGGTTTCAAATTCAACCCGAAGAGCACATTCTCCATGACATCCAGCCAGGGAAAAAGCGCATGCTCCTGAAACATGACCATGCGTTGCCGCCCAGGTCCATCGATGGGCGTACCATCAGTGAGCATGGTCCCCTCGGTCGGCTTTTCTAAACCGGCGATGAGGTTCAGCAACGTGCTTTTCCCACAGCCGCTGGCCCCCAGCAGACAGACGAACTCACCGTCCTCCACGTGAAGGTTGATGTCCTCCAGCGCACTAACGGTCTGCCGTGTGCTGCGGAAGAGCTTTGAGACATTGTGGATGCTCAGTTTGGCCGTGCTGGAATGGTCCAGCTCTTTTTGAAGGGTCATGAGATCAGATCAAAGTTTCGGCAGCAGGGCATCCAGGGAGGGGATGTCTTTTAGAAAGCCTGCCTTTTGGGCGGAGATCACCATCTCGTTCAGCCCCTCACGGGAGACGTTTGTGTCCAACACCACTCGAGGCAGGGATCGGTCCAGCAGTTCATCACCCGGCACTTTGGTGGTCAGTTCCTTCAGTTCTGACTTGATCAACTCACGGGTCTTGTCTTGGTTTTGCCGGATCCATTCCGTCAGTTCCTCATGCGCCGCGACGAGCTTCTTGGCCAATTCTGGACGCTCTGTAACGAAGGCGGAGCTAGAGGCTAGTAAGGTGGCGAAGGTGCCTTTGTCTTCGAGGAAAATTTTGCCACCAGCCTCCAGTTCCAGACGACTAACCCAGGGTTCCACCGTCCACACGGCATCTATGTCACCCTTGATGAAGAGGGCGAGCTGATCTGGATTTTGCGTGGGCAAAACCGTGGCCTCACCACCTGTCGGCGTGACCTTGATCCCCTGGTCAGAAAGCCAGGCACGCAACTGCACATCCTGTGTGTTGCCGAGTTGAGGTGTGGCGATACGTTTGCCACGGAAGTCTTCCGGTTTGGTGATGTTCGACTGTGGACGCACGACCAGGGAACTGCCGCCTGTGGCTGCGCCCGCCAGCACACGAATCTCCTGCCCCTTGGACTTGGCATAAGCATTCAGTACG
>JAOZVT010000681.1 GCA_025869455.1 Prosthecobacter sp. | reverse complement strand
GACCGATCAGCCGCCGCTTTTGCACCATGCCGTGGAGGAGGCCGTGCGGCTCCTGCAGGCGGGTGATGTCGAGGCGATTCCCACGGAGACAGTTTACGGGCTGGCTGCTGATGCGTTGAATCCAGTCGCCGTCGCCAAAATTTTCGAAGCCAAGGAGCGTCCGACTTTTGACCCCCTCATTGTCCACTTGGCGGACAAGAAGATGCTGGACCTGGTGGCGGACATCCCCGAGGACGTGCATAAAACCGTCATGCGCCTGATTGAGCGTTACTGGCCCGGCCCGCTGACACTGCTGCTGCCAAAGAAGGCCTGCGTGCCGGATCTCGTCACCGCTGGTCTGCCCACCGTGGCCGTGCGTGTCAGCAGTCATCCCATTTTCAAACGGGTGGCCACCGCGCTGAACAAACCCATCGCCGCGCCTAGCGCCAACCGCTTTGGCTCCATCAGCCCCACCTCGGCCGCAGCGGTGCTGGCGGAACTGGACGGCCGCATTCCGCTGATCTTGGATGGGGGAGCCTGCCTGCATGGGCTGGAGTCCACCATCATCAAGGTCACCCCCGGCACGCCGAAAAACATGATCACCATCGTGCGCCCAGGCCCCATCACGCCCGAGGAGTTGAAGCTCTATGGCCGCCTGGAGCGTATGACCCGCACCGTGGTGGATGGTGCTAGCGAGGCCCCAGGCCAGCTCGCCTCCCACTACGCGCCGCGCACCCCGCTGCGCCTGCTCAGCAAGCCTTCCGACTTCACGCCTGAAGAGGGCAAACGCTACGCCCTCATGAGTTATCGTGGGGAGGAAAAAGACGGCTACGTGGACCTGACCGACTGGGAGCAGATCATGATTCTCAGCCCAGGAAATGGCAAGCTGCCAGAGGCTGCCGTCCGCTTCTTCTACGTCATGCGTGAGTTGGATAAACTCGGTGTGGATGAGATCATCGCGGAACCCATGCTGGAACACGGCATGGGCGTGGCCATGATGGACAAACTGCGTCGCGCCTCCGTGCGTCCAGCTTAAAACTTTTAGTCGCATGCCCATCCTCGCCCTTGAATCGTCTTGCGATGAGACTGCTGCCGCCATCTGCACGCCAGAGGGTCGTTTGCTAGCCTCCCGCATTGCCTCCCAGGCAGACATTCATCGGCTCTACGGTGGGGTGGTGCCAGAGGTGGCCTCGCGCAATCACATCCTGCATGTTCGGCCCTTGGTGGCCGAGGTCTTGGCAGAGGCCCATTTGCAGCTCTCCGACATAGCCGCCTTTGCGGCGACCAGCGGCCCCGGCCTCGTCAGTTCCCTCCTCATCGGCACCAGCATGGCCAAGGCACTGGCCGTGGCGGAAAGGAAACCGTTCCTGGCTGTGAACCACATGGAGGGGCATCTCCTTTCTCCTTTCATGGGGGATCAAGGTCCCGTCCGTCCTTGTGTTGCACTCATTGTTAGCGGTGGTCACACCATGCTCGTGCAGGTGCGCAGTGTTGGAGATTATACTTTGTTAGGCCGCACGCGCGATGATGCAGCAGGGGAGGCCTTTGATAAGGTGGCCAAGATGATCGGCCTGCCCTATCCCGGCGGGCCAGAGATTGACAAACAAGCACGCCAGGGAAACCCACGCGCCTACGTTTTCCCACGCAGTTTCATGGATGGCCAGAGCCTGGAGTTCAGCTTCAGTGGCCTGAAGACAGCGGTTCTGTATGAACTGCCAAAGCTGGATCTGGAAAACCCCACGGTCCTGGCCGACGTCTGCGCCAGTGTCCAGGAAGCCATCACGGAAGTCCTGGTCGAAAAACTCATTCTCGCCGCACGCCAGACCGGGGAGACGCTCGTCACCGTCAGTGGTGGTGTCAGTTGCAATCGTGGCCTGCGGGAAAAACTCAGCGCCCGTTGTGCCCGTGAAGGACTGACCCTCCTCCTGGCTCATCCCGAGCTGTGTACCGACAACGCAGGCATGATCGCCTACGCAGCCGCGCAGCGCTTCCAGTTAGGCCAAACCTCCTCCCTGGAGGCAGACGTGGACCCGAATCTGGCGCTGGTTTAGTTCTGACTTTGACAAAAAGACTGTGCGGCCGCTAAGCTTAGTCCATGTGCTGCTTTTCTGGAAAAGTCGAAGAGGTCAAAAATACACGCATTTTTGCCCGAATGGGAGCCAATGGGAATCAGGTGCTGATCTATCAGATGTCCCTCAAATCCGCGCAGGATGTGGCCATGGTTCTACCCATCCCAGTGAAGCCTGTACAGGGTGAAAAGGCAGTGACCTTCTTTGACTTTCAGCGTTACCCAAATCTCTTTGAAGATCTGGATGAGGGCTTTCCTGCCACTTCGGCTAGTTACAGTAACCCTTTTGGTGCAGTTCCAGCGTCAGCACCTTCTACGTTAAAAGTGGTGTCTGTGGGTGCTTATGATGCCAGTTATGTGCCCAGCATCGCTGATTTCTCCCGCCTGGATGAACAATTTCGACTGCCCGAAAATGTCTGGTCTAAACTTCCAGGCTATAAGGATTTTGGGTTTGCCGTTTTCAAACTGAAATCGGGGAATGCCGAAGTGCATCCGATGGCCTTTTCATTCCCCTCAGCTTGGCCAAACGAGATCTTTTTCCCAACCCTGCACATCCATGATGGCAAAATTCATAAGAAGGAACATTTTGATCACACCCTGTATTGTCAGGCCACGGAACAAGATTTGCGCAAGTGGGATGAATCTCCACGATTAGCGGTCAGCTTCGCCAAATGTGGTCTCACGCACGGCATGTTAAAGGCGGAACAGCACGTTTATCGAAGAACCCTCCAAGGGAATTTGACCAACAGCGACCTCATTGTGAAGTCAAAGGTGGGATGAGTTTTTGGAACGGGACTAATTCCGGGCAGCTGACTAGCCCCACCATTCTCTCCGCTGTCTGATTTCGCCTGAAGGGGTTCCATCGGGGGATTTCGATCATAAAAACATGTGCCTCCGTCCTAAAAGGCATCAAATAGGCCGTACTTTTTTAGCTGCCCGGGACTCGCTGGCCCCTAGCTTTTACATCCTCATTTTTCTGAAATGCCGGCGTTTAGAAAAATTGACCCGGGAGTTATTGTGTTGATAATAAACGGATTATGTCAACACAAACCGGGAAAACTGGGATTTCTCCCGTCTCTTTACCCCCGTGTAGCGAAGGCGGATATGGTTCCTGGCATTCTCCTTGCTTGCCAATTCGATTTGAAGGTACAAACTACCCGCCCCTCCGACCAGGCGGCTGTCGTCTGGTGGAGGGGTTTTCTGCCCCATGAAATACCCATTTTACGACCAGGATATCCCTAACGAAGGCTCGCTTCACCGCATGGATATGGAACGCGATGCCTGTGGCGTCGGTTTTGTTGCGAACATTCATGGGAAGAAGAGTCGTGAAATTCTAGACATGGCCATCTGTGGCGTCTGCAGCGTCCAGCACCGTGGTGCGGTGGATGCGGACCGGGTTACCGGAGACGGCGCAGGGGTTTTGACCCAGATTCCTCACAAGGTTCTTCTTCCTGAAGTGGAAAAGATGGGCCACAAACTGGATCACCCGATGGATCTGGCCGTGGGTGTGTTTTTCCTGCCTAACGATGAAAATCAGCGCCTGAAGATCCAGCTCGTCGCTGAGGGGATTCTGCGCAATCGTGATATCAAAGTGCTCGGCTGGCGCGATGTGCCGGTGAATCCGAATGAGTTGGGTGAAAAAGCCCGCCGCACGATGCCCTTCATCCAGCACCTGTTCATGGAGCGCCCTGAAGGCATGGATGACAATGCTTTTGAGCGTCAGCTTTACCTGGTGCGTCGCGAACTGCGCATCAAGGCCAAGGAAGCCAAACTGGCCGAGTTTTACATCGCTTCGATGTCTCACCGCACCATCGTTTACAAGGCGTTGCTGCTGCCTTCCTCCATGGAGAAGTTCTACACGGATCTCCAGAGTGACGATTACGAGACCTCGATGGCTCTCTTCCATCAGCGTTTCTCCACCAATACCTTCCCGACTTGGGCGCTCAGCCACCCATTCCGCATGTTGGCGCACAATGGTGAAATCAATACCGTGCGCGGTAACCGCAACTGGCTGACCAGCCGTGCGAGCGACTTTGAGAATGAACTCTGGGACGGTGAAGAGTGGCTTTTGAAAGAGCTTGTGGACCCGAATAGCTCGGACTCCGCCAGCCTTGACCAGGCTCTGGAACTCCTCGTCCTCAGTGGCCGCTCCCTCACTCATGCCATGGGCATGCTGGTGCCGAGCGCCTACGGCATTGACCCAACGACTTCTGCTGAACTGAAGTCCTTTTATGAATATCACGAGTGCTTCAGTGAACCGTGGGATGGTCCTGCTGCCATGGTTTTGACCGATGGTCTCAGCGTGGTCGCTAGCCTGGACCGTAACGGCCTGCGCCCGAGCCGCTGGAAACTCACGGAGGATGGGGTCTTTGCCCTTGGTTCTGAAGTGGGCATCATTGGCCTAGACGATGCCAAGGTCATCAAAAAAGGCCGTCTGGCCCCAGGTGAGATGCTGGAAGTGGACATCATGCGCGGCAAGGTCCGCTTCAATGATGAGATCAAGTCCGCTCTCGCCTCCCGCCAGCCTTATGCAGAGTGGCTGGGAAATCGCAAGAATCTCACCGCCCAGGCACCTCAGTCTGAAAAAGCTGAGCTGGACATCCTTTCCTTGTCGCAGAGACAAGCCGCTTTTGGCTGGACGAAGGAAGAGATTGATTTCTCCCTCGCTCCCATGCTCCAGAAGGGGGAAGAAGGCATCTACTCCATGGGAGATGACGCATCTCTTTCCATTCTGAGCACCCGCCCGCGTCTGCTGACGACTTACTTCAAACAGCTCTTTGCCCAGGTCACCAACCCACCGATTGACCCCATCCGCGAACGCGCGGTGATGAGTCTGGATGTGGTGCTGGGCTGGCAGCGCAATTGGTTAGGCGAATCCCCAGAGCACGCCAGCGTGGTGCATCTGACCTCTCCTTTCTTGTTTGAAAACGAGCTGGCAGAAATCAAGAACCTTCCTGACTTTACCCACCGCGTTCTCGATACCACTTGGCCTATCTCGGAAGGCCCTGCAGGTATGAAAAAGGCTCTGGACCGCCTTTGCAAAGAAGCGGAAGAAGCTGTGAATGATGAGATCCGCATCCTCATTCTCAGTGACCGTGCTTTGGATGAAACCCGCGCCGTGATCCCAGCCCTGCTGGCCACTGGTGCCGTGCATCATCACCTGAATCGCAAGCAGGTGCGTATGCGCCTGAGTCTGGTTGTGGATACGGGGGAAGCCCGTGACACGCATCAGATGGCCTGTCTCTTCGGTTTCGGGGCCAGCGCTGTCTGCCCTTACCTGACTTTTGACACCATTCAGGAAGTCCTGGAAAATGATAAGTCTGCCCGCAAGCCCGCCTTCACAGGGGTGGAATACGACAAGGCGCTGACCCATTTCCGCAAGGCTCTGGAAAAAGGCGTGCTCAAAATCATGAGCAAGATGGGCATCTCGGTACTCAGCAGCTACACCGGTGCTCAGATCTTTGAAGCCGTCGGTATCGGCAGTGAAGTCATGCAGTATGCTTTCGTGGGCACACCGAGCCAGATCGAAGGCATCGGCTTCACCGAAATTGCGGAAGAAGCTCTGGCCCGTCACGCGCTCGGCTTCTCCCAGCCTGTGCCGACTCAGGAAGAGGCTGCCAGCAATGTGGACCTGGGAGATCCAGGCTACTTCCGCCCTCGTCAGAAAGGGGAGATGCACGCCGTCACCGGCCCTGTCATCAAGAACTTCCACACCTTTGTGAAATCCGGCTCACCGGAAGATTACCAAAGCTACGTGGCCGCTCAGCTCCAGAACTCTCCTGTGGCGCTGAAGGATCTGCTGGAGTTTACCCCGAGCAGCGATGGCCCGATCCCGATTGATGAAGTGGAGCCGATCGAAGACATCCGCGTCCGTTTCACCACGGCGGCTATGTCCCTCGGTGCCATCAGCCCTGAGGCCCACGAAGCCCTCGCCATCGCCATGAACCGCATCGGCGGTAAGTCCGACTCTGGTGAAGGCGGTGAAGATCCAAAACGCTTCAAGCCTTACGAAAATGGTGACTGGGCAAACTCCAAGATCAAGCAGGTGGCCTCCGGTCGCTTTGGCGTGACCGCCGAGTACCTGGCCAATGCCTGGGAGCTGGAAATCAAAATGGCTCAGGGTGCTAAGCCTGGTGAAGGGGGTCAGCTGCCCGCCATGAAGGTGAACCGCATGATCGCTCGTCTGCGTAACACCACTCCAGGGGTCATGCTCATCAGCCCGCCGCCGCACCATGACATTTACTCCATTGAGGATCTGGCCCAGCTCATTCACGACTTGAAGGAAGCCAACCCTCGTGCCCGCGTTTGCGTGAAGCTCGTCGCCGAATCCGGCGTCGGCACCGTGGCGGCTGGCGTGGCTAAAGCCAATGCGGACATCATCCTGGTGTCTGGCCACGATGGTGGCACAGGGGCTAGCCCGCTCAGTTCCATCAAGCACGCAGGTCTGCCTTGGGAACTCGGCCTTGCCGAAGCCCAGCAGGTGCTCATGCTCAATGGTCTCCGCGAGCGTGTGACCCTCCGCACAGACGGTGGTCTGAGAAATGGCCGCGACATCGCGATCGCCGCCATGCTGGGGGCTGAGGAGTTCAACTTCGGCACCATCGCCCTCATTGCCCTCGGCTGTGTGTATGTGCGTCAGTGCCACCTGAATAACTGCCCTGTCGGTGTCGCCACCACAGATCCAAAATTCCGCTCCAAGTTCAAAGGCAAGCCAGAGCATGTGGTGAACTTCTTCAACAGCGTGGCTCAGGAAGTCCGTGAGATCATGGCCCAGCTCGGCGTCGCCAAGATGAATGATCTGATTGGCCGCCCCGAGTTCCTGCGTCAGCGTGAAGTCCCTGGCCATAAGAAGGCCAACATGATTGACCTCAGCCGCGTCCTCAAAGACGTGGGCAAGGATCTCCGTCAGGACGTGCCACGCACCTGCCAGATGAACCAGAATGACGGACTCGACCAGCACCCGCTGGATGACCGTCTCATTCAGGACGCTCAGTTTGCCATCAGCGACAAGCGCAAGGTCAAGCCCGTCCGTTACAAGATCAAGAATACCTTCCGCAACATCGGCACCAAGCTCAGTGGCGAGATCGCTTTCCATCACGGCAATCACGGTCTGCCAGACGGCAGCGTGGATGTCACCTGCGAAGGCAGCGCTGGTCAGAGCTTCGGCACCTTCCTTTGCGGGGGTGTGAAGCTGACCATGATCGGTGAAGCCAACGACTATGTCGGTAAGGGCCTCTGCGGGGGTGAGATCATTCTCAAGCCAAGTCCGAAACTGAATCCAGCCTGCAAATCCTGGGAAAACAGCATCATGGGTAACACCGTCATGTATGGCGCTACCAGTGGCCGTCTCTATGCCGCAGGTCGTGCTGGGGAACG
>JAOZVT010000680.1 GCA_025869455.1 Prosthecobacter sp. | reverse complement strand
ATCCCACGGGATGCCACCACTTACGAGTGTGTTTCCTTGAAGAACTTTTATCCCGCTGGTGAAGGCGCCGGTTATGCTGGAGGCATCATTTCTGCCGCAGCCGATGGCATGCGTGTGGCGGAGGCCATTTTGCGGGCGCGCTAGCGTGTTGGGGCGCTCTCATGGCTTTCTCTGAATTGCTGCTTGTTCGTTGGCCGGGATTGTATCATGGGATGTTTCCATGAAGTCCGTCCGCTTTAGCACTGTCCGCCTTATTTTGGCGTACTTGCTCATCGGCGTGAGTCTTTGGGGGGCGGAACCTCCGAATTATTATCAAAATGCGGCAGGTTTGACGGGTGCGGCTTTGCGCACTGCGCTCAATACCATCATCAAGACGGGCCATAGTCCAGTCACGTATGATGAAGCGCGCTATGCCTTGGCCGCGACAGATCAAGATCCAGCGGATTCAAACCGATTGATTTTGATTTATTCTGGGGAGTCCAAACATGCGAACAATGACTGGATCAATAACAACAGCGCGGATGGGTGGAATCGCGAGCATCTTTGGCCTAACTCATTGGGCATAGATGGGAATTCGCGTGCTTACCCAGATCTCTTTAATCTGCGGCCCTGTGATGAACAGGTGAATGGAGATCGTGCCAATTTGGTCTTTGATGAAAGCAGTCCTGGAACCACAGGATATCAAAAATCAGCCCACGCTGAAGCGACGAATTGTACTCAAGACAGTGATTCCTGGGAGCCGCCTTCTTCCATGAAAGGGGACATTGCCCGTTCGCTTTTTTACATGGATGTTCGTTATGAGGGAGCCAGTAACGAGCCGGATTTGGAACTCACGGACAATCTGAACCTGATCCATAACAATGCCGCGTACATGGGGCGTCTTTCCACACTGTTGGTTTGGCACTTTTTAGATCCGGTGGATTCCAAGGAACGATTGCGCAACGATCGTGTGCAGGCGGAGCAGGGAAACCGCAATCCCTTCATTGATCATCCCGAATGGGTGGAGGCCATTTTTGGGCCTGTGTTTCAAATCACACTTCAGCGCGCCGGGGCCAATGTCCAATTGCGCTGGCCCGCCCAGATTCAGGATACCATGAGCTTGATCGAAATGAGCAGCAGTCTCTCACCCAATGCTTCATGGACGAAGCTCACAGGCACACCGAGCCTGGATGGAATCTGGCGGCTGCGCACCTTGCCCCTTTCCTCAAAGGTTCGCTTTTATCGGCTCAAGCTCACGGACATCAATGGTTGAGTCTGGATCACAAGGCCAGATGACCTAGCGCGAGCAATCCATAATAGGTGTACTCTGGGTCCAGTGTGTCATCGGTCCAGTTGCCATGGAAGCCTCCTTCTGCACTCCAGAGACTATCGACAAAGTCCAGGCAGGGTTCGCGCAGGCGATTGATGGCTGCATCATTGCCCGAGAGCGCATGCAGGGCCACGGCGGTGGAAAGAAGATCAGGAATCGGTGCGCCCGGAATGGCTAGAAAACCTCCTCCTGGAAGGCATTGGGAGACTAACCAATCCACGCTCACAGGCGGAGCGGGCATTTGCAGGTGGCGATAAAGCGAAAGCATGGCTGCTGTGGCTGTGGTGGAGCCCAGGCGGATACCTGGCTCATTTGACCACGCGCCATCTGGCGTTTCTAAGCTGTCCATGCAGCGGGCAATGTGAAGTGCATCGGGCGGCAGTAAGCCGAGATCTTGATACCCGCCCCAGGCGATGAGGCAGCCGTACGCACTGCCATTTTTACGTGCCGGAGCCTGATGATAGCCTCCATCGGGCGTGCGATAGGCTTCGATTCGTTCAGCTAGTTTGATCCGCGCCGTTTCTGGAAAGTCGTTTAAACCAATGCCCGCCCAGCAGCGGGCGAGGCAGCAGAGATGCACGAAGTCCAGGCCTTCACCATCGCCAAACTGGCCTAACCAAGTGCGTGTTACATCGAGCGGGGGCGTTTTCTGCAAGGCCATCAGACCTTCCAGACCGAAGACCGTGTAATACAGATCCGGCTTGTCATCGCGATTCATAAACCCACCCGCAGGATGCAGGCGGGACTGGAGAAAGGTCGCCACGAGTTCAGCCGACTCTCCGAGGAGTTTCGGTGCCACTCGGGCGACTTGGAGCATTTCAAGGCGGAATGACATGCTTTTGGTTATCCGCCAAAGGCCACACTCGGCACACCTTGAGCACCAGGACGGCAGACGAAGAGGCGGCCTGAGGTTGCTTCTTCCAGGCCAGGTTTGATACCCGTGGTGACATAGAGATCGCTCAGGTCTGGCCCACCAAAGGCGCAGGCCGTGGTCTCAATGCAAGGGAAGTCAACCTGCTCCAACACTTTAGAAACAGCCGGGTCAAAGCAGACAACTTTACCCCCGTGGCAGAAGGCGACCCAGAGGCGGTCTTCGCTATCAATGGTCATGCCATCTGGACTGCTGGCATCTGCGCTGGTATCCCAAATGACACGCTCATTCGTAATGGCGGAGGTGGTGACATCGAAGTCAAATGCGCGGATCTTTTTGCTGGGTGTATCAATGTAATACATCGTGGCGGCATCACGGGTCCAGACGATGCCGTTGGAATTGGTCACGGGGCTGAACTTCTTTTCGACCGTCAGATCCTTATGCAGGCAGTAAAGCGCGGCTTCAGGGCGTTTTTTCAGACAAATGGTGCCAGCCCAAAAGCGTCCCAGCGGATCGCACTTGCCATCATTGAAACGGTTATCCAAAAGATCAGGCTCGGGATCGGCGATGGCGGTGCTGATGCCTGTTTCTTCATTCAAAAAGAAGAAACCCTGGTCACCTGCCCAAACGAGCCCGCCACTGTCACGTGCCACCACGGTGCCCACGCGCTGGCCGACATCCCAGATCTTTTCTTCACGCGTAGCTGGGTCAAAAGCGATGATCTTGTAAGCTTCAATGTCCACATAAAGCAGACGATTCTTGTCCCAAAGAGGGCCTTCGCCCCAAACGGATGTGTGTGTGCCGACGATTTCAGGTTTGATCATGGAACCGAAGGAGATAGCGAGGGGGGCAGGGGAGGTCAAGGCGGGAGGAAGTCTAGCCTCCACAAGCTGCGGCAGGAGCCGTGTGTTCTGGACTACCTCAGATAGATAAACTCATTGGCCATCATGAACGACTGGCATAGCAATTCCCAGGTGCGCTGCTGCCGCTGGTCGTAGTCGTTGATGCTGGAGGCCAAGATGCCATCCGCAGCGGTGAGGAAATTCTGGGCGCTTGCGATATCGGCTTCGGTCACTTCGCGGGCGTAGGCCAAACGGATGGCGTGAGTAATACGAGCGTTCAGATCACGATGACTTTGAAGGATACGTTTGGCAAAACCTTGGGCGGCTTGTTCGGCCAAGGGGCTGTTCATCAGCAACAAGGCTTGAGGGGAAACGATGGTGCTGTTGCGCTGACCTGTGGAGACGGTTGGATCTGGATAATCAAACTGCTGGAACAGGTCATAAAGGTTGTTGCGAATGATCGGCAGATACAGCGCCCGGCGGGTGCTGTCATACTTCGTGGCATCTTTGGAAGTGTGATTGAAAACAAACTGGCGATTGCGCAGCGGGACGGTTTTTCCACCCATGGTTAGGTCAAGCTGACCCGCGACGCTGAGCAGCGCATCCCGAATCTCCTCAGCCTGAAGTCGGCGGATGGGGAAGTGGTGAAGCAGGCGATTTTCTGGATCACGTTCGTCGCTGGGAGAACTGGCCTGCTGATAGGCTGCGCTGGTCATGATCAGGCGATGCAGATCTTTGAGGCTCCAGTGATTCGCCGGTAGCCAAGTGGCCAGATAATCCAGCAGTTCTGGATGGGTCGGGGCATCTCCCAATAGGCCAAAATTGTCTGGTGTGCGGGCGAGTCCAAGCCCGAAATGCCAGGTCCAAACACGATTCACAATGACACGGGATGTTAGTGGATGCTCAGGACGCGCCAGCCATTCAGCCAGTTCCAGCCGCCCACTTTTATCCTTTGGAAAGGTAGGTTTGGGGGCCAGGGAAGCCTGCATGACTTTGGGGAATCCGCGTTCGATAGGCTTGCCTAAGGTCAGGTGGCTGCCACGGATATGGATAGGCACGCTGACTTTAATTTCGGTAGCATCGGATACCGCAATGACGGTGGGTAGATCAGGAAGATTTTTCTCCACGGATTCCATCTCATCCATCACCTGCATCAGACGGGCTTTGGTTTCAGAGGATGGCGTCTTTTTAGCGGCCGTTTGTGCGGCTGAGAGTTCTTTCTTTTTCGCTGCTAGCGCCAGCTCGGCGGATTTGACAGCGGCAAAATCATCCAGATCGCCAATCGGGGTCTCATTCCAATACGAGATGGCACCTTGTTTCTCCGCACTGAAGGCTCGCGTGCTCTTAAAGATGGCCGCCAGAGCGTAATAGTCCTCCTGGGAGATAGGGTCAAATTTGTGGTCGTGACAGCGTACGCAGCCTAACGTCATGCCTAGAAAGGCGCGCCCGGTGGTTTCGATCTGCTCATCAATCACATCCATGGTGAGCTTTTCTTTGTCTGCTTCAGCCAGGACTTTAGCTCCGAGATTCAGGAAAGCCGTCGCTGTCGCGTGTTCATGGCGCTCGTCCAGATTTTTGGCAGGCAGCAGATCCCCGGCGATTTGCTCAACAAGGAAACGATCAAAAGGCTTGTCCGCATTGAAGCTGTTCACCACGTAGTCGCGATACCGCCAAGCCGTGCCCAGCGCGATGTTTTCATCCAGGCCGTTGGAGTCGGCGTAGCGGGCCACATCCAGCCAATGGCGACCCCATTTTTCTCCGTAATGAGGTGAGGCTAACAAACGATCAATCAGGCTGCGCACGGCGGTCTGCGGATGCTGCGCCATCTCACGAGTGAAGGTGGCCACTTCTTCCGGTGTGGGGGGCAGACCGATGAGGTCAAAGCTCATGCGGCGGATCAAGGCCACCGGATCAGCGGGAGGAGATAACGTTAAATTTTGTTCGGCGAGTTTAGCCGTAATGAAGGCATCAATCGGGTGCTCCTTCGCCTGGGGCGGCTTAGCCTGAGCAATGGCGTGGAAGGCCCAGTGCTGGCGGCCTTTTTCCAGATCTATCACGCGGGGGCCTAGGGCGACGACTTGAGTGCGTGGATCTGGGGCTCCTCGACTGACCCATTCTTCTAAAATCTTCACTTCCGCTTCCGGCAGGGCACTCTTGGGCGGCATCTGCATGTCACGGTTTTGATAACGTATGGCCTCGATGATGAGGCTCTTGTCCGCATTACCTGCGATCAGTGCTGGGCCGTTGTCGCCTCCCTGCTGAATGGCCGATTGGGTATCCAAGGCGAGTCCGCCTTTGGTCTTACCTTTTTCGGCTGAGTGGCAGTCGTAGCAGCGATCAATCAGAATCGGACGAACCTTCTTTTCAAAGAAGTCCAGATCCGCAGGTTTAATCGAGTCTGCCGACAGAACCACCGCAGGCAAACCCGCGAGGATAGCCAGGAGAGAACAGGGGAATGAAGCGACGTGCTGCATTGAGGCGCAGTGGGTTACGCTCCCCTCACGCCGCTTCTTGCGTGCCAAGTGAATTACCTGTCTTTCAGGCGCGTGAAGCTTTTCGCGTCACCGAAGAGTTTGTCCCAGGCGGGGGATTTTTCTTCCAGGGCTTTTTTCGTGGCCGCAGCACTGGCGGTGTGGTTGCCTTCGGACTTCAGGGGCAGAATGTCTAGTTTGTCATCGCCTGCTTTTTTCACCAGCAGCAGCGTGTAGGCGGGGGTGTCATTTTTAGGCACACCATCTTCAAAAGTGGCTGCTAGGCGTACCTGCCAGACATCTTGGTCACCGACTTTCAGAGTCCGTACTTCAAAGTAGGAACTGCCCTTGGCTCCCACAGGATAATTGAGCATGTAGGCATCCTTTCCAACGGGGGCTAACACAGCGAATTCACGGGCACGAGCATCCCCAGACTCATCATCCGTCATCCAGACTCCAGCCAAGGAGGTATCAACGGGAGTGAAGCCTTCCGTGAAAACGGGTTCTTTGAAGAGACAAGAAGACAGGCTCAAAGTGAGGACTGTCACGGCTAGGATTTGAAGCATCGGTTTCATAAATTTGGGCAGTCAATCATGCTGCATAAGAAGAAGACTCATCTCACACCAGAGTATTCAAAAGTTTCGTTCGAATCGTTCATTTTACCGTGCAATCGGCACGGATACGGGGTCTGAAGATCATGCATAAGGCACACTTTTGGGCGTCATTTTTCAGTCCTCCCCAGGGAAAACGGCTTGGCACAAACAATGCCCCTATCAAAACCGTGGTTACGCCACATTTGAACCTCAGACTACCTATGAACATGAAACGAATTTTTATCTCTCTCATCGCTGCGTCATCTTTGGCGTCTTGTGCAACAGGGCCCAATGCTCAAACAGGAACGGTCGTGGGTGGGCTTGGTGGCGCAGCCGTTGGTGGCATCATCGGAAATCAAAGTGGCCGTGGCCTTGAAGGTGCCGCCATTGGAGCTGGTTTAGGTGCCCTGGCTGGGAATGCTGTGGGTAACTCTCAGGACCAGCGCAACTACCAGAGAAATGATCGCCACCGTGGCCGTTACTACTACAACGGTCATTACTATGACCACCGTACATACCGCAATGGTCGTTACCATTACTATTGATGGAACTAGAGGATACGCCCTTGCTCAACAACCGCACGAGCCGCCTCGATCTCATCATTGATCACCACGGAAGCGCCAAATCGCTTCAAGCGCTCCACATCGGAGGCAAAACGCGCCCTCGCGAGCACTGGGACATCTTTCCGGTGCTCGCGGACGAGGCTAAGAGCTTCCAAAGTTAGGGTGGCATCGGGAAAGGTAAACGCGACCAATTTGGCATGACTCAGACGTGTCAGTTCCCAAGTTTCCGTATGGGCGGCATCCGCAAACAGCACCATTTGCCCCTGCCTCTTCAATTGACTGACGGTTTCTGCATTCAACTCGACGATGAGTGTTGGTACCCCATCATCTTGAAGAGATTTATTGAGTTGCTGTCCCACTGGACCATAACCGCAAATGATGGCGTGACCCGTGAGCGCACCCATCTTTTGGCGCATGGGTGCGGACTCAGGAAGTGAAGGTTTCTTTTTGCCCCAGCCGAGCTTTTCCAAGCGGATGCCAATGGGTTCTCCGGCGCGCATCAGGGCAGGCAGTAGGCCCATGCTCAGGGCGGCACTGGCAATCAAGGTCTGCTGCATGCCTGCATCCCAGACGCCAGCTTGACCGGCTTTTTGAAAAAGCACGAGCGAGAACTCCCCGGCACTGCATAAGCCGATGCCCGCCATCAAAGCCTGCCGATGTGCGAGGCCTAATTTCTGCGCGATCAGCATGATGATACCCGCCTTGGTCGTCATGAGCACCGCTGTCAGGGCTAAGATGGGCTTCCAATAAACAGCGGCCACACGCAGATCAATCATCAACCCCACGG
>JAOZVT010000679.1 GCA_025869455.1 Prosthecobacter sp. | reverse complement strand
GCCAAGGCCAAGGGGAGGGAGCCTGACTATGAGCTGACCCGCGATTATTGGCTCAAGGAATTTCCTGGTCTTGCGGTCGAAACACGCTCTGTGATTGTTTCCACCTTTACCAGCATGGCCGATTGTTTCCTGCGCGGCATGCTCCGTGATCTGTTTTGCACGGATCTCAATTTCACCCCCGAAGACAGCTTCAATGGCAGGATCATCATTCTGAATCTGCCCGTGAAGGAATACAATGAGCTGGGTCAGTTCGCCCAGGTGCTGTTTAAATTCGTCTGGCAGCGGGCTGTCGAACGCCGAATCCCCGCCGGGATTTCCCGTGCTCAAGCCGAGAAAACCATTCGCCCGGTCTTCCTCTGGGCGGATGAATCTCAGTTCTTCGTCAATTCTTATGACGCTTTGTTTCAAAGCACCGCCCGCAGTTCGCGGGCCTGCACCGTTTATCTGACCCAAAACCTGCCCAGCTACCTGGCCACCTTCTCAGGAGCCAATTCAAGGGCCGAGGCAGAGACGTTTCTGGGCAATCTCCAGACCAAGATCTTCCACGCCAATGGCGACCCAACCACCAACAATTGGGCGGCTGACTCCATCGGTCGAACTCGGCAGGTTCAGTATTACGGCGGCATGTCCGAAGGCACGGGTGCCCGAGGCGGAGGAGGAATGAACCAGAGTGCCGGAGGAAGCCAGGTCTTTGAATACCTGATTCAGCCCCAGGAGTTCACCATGCTACGCACGGGCGGTGAAGAAAGTGAGCTGCAAGTGGATGCCATTATCTTCCAAGGCGGGCGACGTTGGGTTACCTCCAGCAAAGCGGCTAAGACGACGCAGAACTTCATCCGGCATGTCTTCCCTCAAGTTTATCCATGAAGGACCGGCAGATTCAATCAACCCCGCCTCAGATGCGGGTCCCTTTGATCAGCGTGACGCTTCACTGCGTTTCGATGACTGTCCTGGTATTCCTGCGCAGTTCATTTGGTTATTCCTATTTGCGACCCAAGAGTGTCTTCTTTGCCTTTTCCTGGGCCTTCGTCCTGTTTTTCGTTTACGCTAGGTATGAAAAGGAAGTCTGGGCTGAATACGGGCTGATGTGCCTTTACGGCGCAGCGGCGGTGGCTTTATATCTGATCCATCTGCTGACTGCCTTTTTCCGGGAACTGTTCCGGGATGGAACCCATGATCATGATTCAGGCACACCGCATACGCTTCGACTCTTGCGTGCCTTGGGAAGGCCGGGCACAGCCCGTTTTGAGATGCTGTGGCATATCTGGGTTGAACCCGCTTTTGTTTTCTTCGCAGGTCTCTTCCTGGGCGTGATTGTCAAAGAAAGGCATCTCTCCTATTGGCTCGTGCTCACGGCTCCCTGTCTTTCCGTCAAGGAGGTGCTCAATTACTGGTTTCAGGTCCGCCAGAAAAAACGCCACCAGGATTCCAGAGATGATGCGGAAGACATCTTTGATGATCAGCCAACGACCTCGGCGACGGAAGCCCCCAAACCCGTCGGCAAGGCTAAAATCAAGCGAGCTAGAGCCAGCCGCACTTCTGCGGCGAATGAAATCAAAGAAAGGCAGTTCGCTCAGATTCTGAGGTTGATGCCGCCTTATCAATTGGATGAAGCCGAGCAGAACTACAAGAAGTTGATCAAGCAGGCGCATCCTGATCCAAATCAGGATCTCAATTCAGATGAGGGCCTTGCCGCACAGCTCAATGAAGCCATTGCATTCTTTCGCAACACCCTTGGTTAGGCGGCCCCTTTTTTGGTGGATTTGACCTCAAATCGGATGACCTTGAGGTCATAACCCACACTCTGCCAGGCCTGCATAAGCTTCGGTTTGTATTGTGTTTCCACAGTATCCACGATGAATTGTGTCGTCGCTCGATAGGTGAGGGTGCCTTCTTCATAACTCACCAAATGCAGTATCCTGATCCAGGCGTTCACCGTTGCCTCTCCGAGGTGCTTGTTCAGAATTTCCAAGACATTCTCCCATGCCTCTTCGAGTGGCGTTTTCTCAATCAAGGCCATCTGCACTTCTTTGTCGGCGGCAGGAGCTTTTTCATTTGGAAGCCGTTTATCCGTGCGCTCCATCAAGAGCATGTCTTTCCCTTGAATCGAGCTGACCTTTTCAAGGCGAACCCCAGGAAGCTCATTCTTTTTGATCAGCTTCCTCAACGTGCTGGCATAATGTTTGTATTCTTGCTGGGAAGCCGATTTGAGATACAGGCTCTTGAAGGTTTCCTTCCAAATACCAGCGCCGCCACCCGTGGCTTTGCGTGCATACAGGTATAACCAACGCTCAACTCCGCCAGGAATCTCAAAATAGCGTTTGTCCAAAGTGAGGACATGAAAGTTCTGAATGCTTTCAAATAACCATTCCGCTAGCACCACTTCGATGCCGCGCACTTCGCCTTGCTCCTCGGTGATTTCCCATTCTGTGATCCACGAGAACTGTTTAATTCGATTCCGTGTTCGTTTGCCAATTTCTGCGCGAACCGTGGTTTGAATATTGGTCGTTTTCAAACGGTTAAGCGCGTCCTTGAGCCGGTCATAGGCCGTCCCGTGGGGTGCTATTTTCAACCACGCAAAGAACTGATACGGCGTGAAGTGAATCCTTCGGGATGTTGCCAAGCCAAGGCGTTGCGCATCTACCCATTGAGAAATGGCAAATAGCAGCAAGTCTTGGTCATGAATCGTGGCAATGCCTCCATGTTCGCGGCTTCCTGTAATCCGAACTGACTCAGTCATTCCAGTCTTCTGATCGACGTATTTGTGATCAATTGGCTCCGTCCTGCCTGGAACTAAACTAAACCAATTGCGTGACATCAAGTCTATCTGGTCTTTTGCAGCGACATCGGCAGCGGAAACTGTAAACCGTGTAAGGTCTTGATGTTCCTTGATTCCACCCTCGATTTTCCTGCCCATTACATGGGCATAGCATACTTCATTTAGAAAAACAATAACGTGGGGCTAACGACCTTTTTGGGTTTTTTGAGTGTGGCATTTTTGTTATCGGGGTGCCAGCGACCTTTGATATCGGGGGGCTAACGACTCCGTGAAGATTTCACAACAAAGCTATCGGGGTGCCAGCGACTTTTCGGGTATTCTGGATGTATCCTTTTGGCTGTCAGGTGCCAAAAACCGTTCATTTACTGGCCTAATACGTCCCTGACCGGGGGGAAACATCCACCTGTCGGGGTGCCAGCGACTTTTAGCGCATTCAGGATCTATCCTTTTGCTATCGTGGGGCCAGCGACTTTGGACATCGGGGGGCTGGCGACCCTATCGGGGGACCAGCAACCACAGGTCGGGGTGGCAGCGACCGTGCTATCGGGGGAACAACGACTCTCTATCGGGGTACCAGCGACTCTAACAGCTCTCTAACTTTGAGCCACCGGGCTTTTGCAGAACCTGAAACCTTCTTAAACTAAGTATTAAAACACTTAAACGCCGCTGGCAGGCGGCAAGCCTCAAAATAGGCTCGCCTGCCAACGCCCAGGGGGAGGGCGACTCAACCTCCAATACTCTAACTACAACCTTTGCGAGAAAACTCGCAAGCTCGCAAACGTGATTGCGGTGTTGCAACATTGCAACCACACACAAAATACGGTGCCCCTGATAGAGCCCAAAGCTCGGGACGCTTCCGAGATAAAAAGGATTCCTCTATGATGTCCGTATGATTTACGGTCTAACCAATTCAAAAGGCGGCGTTGGCAAAACAACGATTGCTGTCCATCTAGCCGCGTGGCTCGTTAAAAAGAAGCGTTCGGTCACCTTCATTGATGCGGACCCTCAGTCCTCTGCCTCGCAGTGGATCAGTGAACTCAATCTAGATATCCACCTCGAAAAACTGTCCGAGCCGGAGGAGATAATTCGTCGAGTCGCGGAACTGGCGACTGACGCTAATGACATCGTCATAGATGGACCCGCAGGGCTTTCCACCACCACACGGGCCATCATGCTGCGCTCAGACCGGGTCTTCCTCCCATGTGGGCCATCCATTCTCGATCTCCGCGCCGCCTCTAAAGCAGTGACTCTTCTTCTCGAAGCTCAAAAATCCAGGAAAGGGCCTCCCAAAGGCATGCTCATTCCGAACAAACTGCAAAAACGCGGACGCCTAAGCCGAGAGATGCTCAGTGCCGCCCAAAAACTCGGTGTTCCTTTGTTGGCTGGACTTTCACAGCGCCAGAGCTTTGTAGATGCAGCAGGGCAGGCGAAAGTAGTCTGGCAAATGGGAGCGTCGGCAATCGTGGCTACTCACGAAATGCAAAAACTCATGAAGGAGATGACCCGTGGTTAAACGCAGAACACTTGGAGACGGCTTAACCCCAGAGGAAACGGCTTTTCTCAACGATGCCCCAGAGGCTCCAACGCAAAAGCCTGAAATTACAGAGCATGTGAGTAAATCAGATAAGACTCGGGCTTCGCCAATCACTGAACCAGTAAGCTCTCCAGCACTAGAGGTGAGGGCACCCATCCACGTTCATACTGGAATGGTCGGATTAAACACTCGCGTCGAACCCCACATCAGCGCGGCACTTTTACGAGCATCAACGGACAGAAAAATTGAGCGCAGATCTCGAGCGGCTGTTCAGGATATTGTGAATGAGGCGCTAACCGAATGGCTGAAAACGGCAGGATACCTAAACTAACCCACCTTCAGCTACGCCCGTGCTAAGGTTGGGTCACCTCTACACGTTAAAAATTATTGAAGGACATAGTGGACCACTTCCAAAGGCTACTATCGAAACGATTGAAAAATGCGGCAAGCTTGTTCACAGCTTCGCAGTCCGTCCCTTATCACCTAGACCGATGGATTTTCCAGGTAATGTCTTGGATTACTGCAACCAAGGTGGCACATGCGGCTCTCATCAGGACACCGGACATGATCCATACTCAAAAGGGTTGCTCGACGGGCAGAAACTGGAAATAGACAATGCCACAAACAAAGTTTCCGCAGAAATCATTTTCAAGGATGAGGTTACTGAAAATCCCTGGGCAATGATTAAAACTGAATAGAGGCCAGAGCTTGCGAAGCCTGAGAGCGACGAAAGAAAAGTGTCCTGCTAACTGGAGCAATAGCCCCTTCGAAATCAGATCTCAACTTGCCCCTGAT
The DNA here is from genome assembly GCA_025869455.1 of Prosthecobacter sp. Classification (GTDB taxonomy): domain Bacteria; phylum Verrucomicrobiota; class Verrucomicrobiia; order Verrucomicrobiales; family Verrucomicrobiaceae; genus Prosthecobacter. The sequence continues at coordinate 2,340 of JAOZVT010000679.1, read as the reverse complement.
AAAATGCGAAATCCGCTCATTTCTGAGCGGATTTCAAAGTCCTGACACTAGGTCAGGGTCCTGCGAAGACTCTTTGATATGGAAAGCAAGGCAGGCGCTGATGAGTTACAGCTTGGACTTTGATGGGAAAATGATTATATGTCCATAAGAAAACTCTATGAACCGTACGATTCCTTTTATTCTTGGTTTGGACTGCGGAACGAATTCGGTCGGCTGGGCCGTGGTTCAGTCTGAATGGAATACTGGAGATCTATTTCCAGGCACCGATGCCCAGTATTTAGGGACGGGCCGGATCGTTGGGGCGGGAGTGCGTATTTTTTCAGAAGCTCTAGATCCCAAGACGGAGGTGCCGCTCAACGCCAAACGACGTGAGAAGCGTGGGCAGAGAAAAAATTTCCGGCAACGGGCCTGGAGGCGGGATCAATTACTGGCCAAGCTAGTGGCCTGGGAATGGATGCACAATCCGCCAGGAGATGCGGATGCGCAGTCGGAGTTTTACCATCACCTCGGCGGCGAAGCCGATCCTTATCAATTGCGAGTTGATGCGTTGGAACGTCCGTTGTCAATGCTGGAGCTGTCACGTGTACTGATGCATTTGGTGAAACGACGTGGCTTCAAGAGTAACCGCAAGGGGAAGTCAAATGCGGACGGGCCAGTTCTCAAAGCCATCGAGGAAATTCGCAAAGAAATGAATGCCTCCGAAACACGGACATTACCAGAATATCTGTTAAAAGCACGGGATGCGGGACGCATCCATACGCTGCGGAATCGCGGACATCTGGAGGCAGATTTAAAGGCGCATAATGCTGCGAAGAAGAAAAATGCGCTCTTGATTGCCGCCCCAGCTCCTCTGCGCATCTTCACCCACCGGGAGATGTATGAGCAGGAGTTCGATCTCATCTGGACAACACAGTCCGCGCATCATCCAGAACAGATGACGGAAGAGCGACGTTCACAAGTGCGGCGCTGCATCTACTTTCAGCGTCCCTTGCGCACACAGAAGCACCTAATTCGCGACTGTCCTCTTGTACAAGGGCAGAAGGCGGTGCCTATGTGTTATTTGCAGGCGCAGGAGGCGCGGCTCTGGCAGACGTTGAACAACCTTGCCATCAAAAACCCGGATCCCCATGCAGGCAGAAAAGAATATTGGATTGACCTACGACCAGACCAAAAGCTCATGCTCTCCGAAGCTCTGCAGGAAAAGAGTAAACTGACATGGGATCAGGTGCGCGCAGTGCTAGGACTCCACAGCGGAGAGAAATTCAATATTGAGGCGGGCAAGCGGCACAAGGAATTGAAGGGCAACACGACAGTGTCGACCATTCGAGTAGCACTCTCATCTGGGAAGACCCGAAAAGGCAGCGCTCAGCCATCCAATCCTTGGGACTCATTCACAAACAGGCAGCGCCAGCAGATCGTACAGCGATTACACTATGAGGATGACCCAGGCAAATTCGTCCGCTGGGCGGTCAATACCCTAGGCCTCACGCCGGAGCAGGCCTCTCGACTGTCTGCGGTGGAGTTAGAGCCCGGGTATTTCAGCTACAGCGTGGAGGCCTTGACCAAAATTCTGCCTTATCTAGAGAAGGGCCTGCTCATGGGGGCAAGCAAGCGTGATAGGGACGGCAATGTCATTCGAGAAAGTGCGGTGGAAGCTGCGGGCTACACAACGACAAAGCAAATCGTCACCTTGCCACAATTGCCTTTGCCAACGCCGACACGAAACCCGGTTGTGGACAAGGCACTGTTCCAGGTACGGCGCATCGTCAATGCCGTTATCCGCAAGTATGGAATGCCTCAGATGATCCGCCTGGAAATGGCGCGTGACATGAAGCGAAATAAGGAGGAGCGGGAAGAGGTGCGAAAAGCGCAGAACACCCGTGAGAAAATCCGCGAGACACATAAGACCGAGATCCAACAGATGCTGGGACGTGGTATTGGTTATGAGCCATCGAGAGATGAATATCTGAAATATGAACTTTGGTTGGAATGCCATCAAACGTGCCCCTACACCCTTAGACCGATTGGTCGAGATCAGCTCTACGCCCCGGAAGTTCAGATCGAACACATCATACCTTGGAGCCGCTGCCTAGATGACACGCCCGGAAATAAGACTCTCTCTTTCTGGCATGACAATCTCTGCAAAGGCTCCCGCACACCTCACGAAGCCTACGCCAGATCTCAGCCGGAGCATTATGAGCACATGCTTCAGCATATTCGCTGCTGCTCGGCTCAGGGACTGGTGGAAGGAATTATGATGTCCCCCGGTAAAGCGCGCCGTTTTGAATGGACCGAGGGTCCATATTTGATCGGAGACGAGATGGGCAATGCCAAGCTCAG
>JAOZVT010000678.1 GCA_025869455.1 Prosthecobacter sp. | reverse complement strand
GCGAGGTTCAGGGGCAAACGCAATGGGTCACTCCGCCTCTGCATTCACACGCATCTTCTGGAAAGGTACGCTTTCGATGACGGCGAGGATCATGTCTTGGAATTTGTAGTCGGCAGCTTTGGTACGCTTCACGACTTCCTGAACAGCCAGTTTGTCACTGTGCTCTATGCCACGACCGAGGGCGAAGGTGAGCAGGTTTTCCGCGAGGTTGCGGGTAAAATCATCCGCCATGTCACGGGCCAGAATGGCGCGCAGCTCGGTCATGTCATTGAACTTCTGACCACGAATGAGTTGGCCAGCGGCATCCACAGGCAGATTCTTTTCCTTCGTGCGGAAGCGACCGATCGCGTCGTAATTTTCAAAGGCAAAACCCATGGGGTCCAAGAAAGCATGGCAACCCGCGCAGGAGGCATTGGCACGATGCTCAGCAAACTGCTCACGCAGGGTCATCTTGGACTTTTTCACCTTGGCTTCATCCAATGGAGGAACGCCCCCTGGAGCAGGCGGCGGAGGTGTTCCCAGAATGTTTTCCAGCAGGTATTTACCACGCTTCACGGGGGAGGTGCGGGTCTGACCGGAAGTCAGTGTCAGCACGCTGCCCTGAGTCAAAATACCGCCGCGTGGGGTACCTTGCAGGGAGACTTTTTGGAACTTGTCCCCTTTCAATCCTTTGATGTCATACCACTTGGCTAGCTTGCTATCCACAAAGGTATAGTCGGCATTGAGGAACTCAATGACGCTGCGGTTTTCACGCAGGATGTAGTCAAAGAACATCTGACTCTCTCTCTTCATGCTGAAGGCAATGTTACTTTTCCAGTCTGGGAATGTGCGCGTGTCAGGAGCTACAATGTCCATGTCGCGAAGCTGCAACCACTGACCCGCGAAGTCCTCGGTCATCGAATTCGCACGACCATCTGCAATCATGCGTTTCACTTCGGACGCCAGATTTTTACGCAACTCACCTTTAGCGGCGAGATCCAGCAGCTTGCTATCAGGGGGTGCCGACCAAAGGAAGTAAGAGAGGCGGCTGGCCAAGCTGTATTCATCGATCAAAGCCGTGCCGTATTTGACCTCATCGGTAGGCTCTGGAGATCCACGGAAAAGGAATGAAGGAGACACCAGCATGCCTTCCAAGACATAGCTAAGAGCACCCAGAGGTTTCTCCCCTTCCTTCAGAGCCATTTGAGCAAAAGCCTGCCATTTAGTTTTCTCATCCGCATGCATGGGACGGCGGAAAAGACGCGTGCCCATTTTTTCCACCAAGGCAGGCACCGCATCAGCCTGGATTACCCCGCCTTTATCCGTCGGGCCTTCCAGCTTGACCTGATGAACCCAAAGATTGCGGTCCGCTTTTGTTGCCTGCTCATAAAAATCATTGAGGAACCAGATCTGAATTTCATGGCTACCCACGGGGAGTTCAGCATCGAGATGGAACCATTGAGGAGTCTGATTTTTCGCCGTGACTGAGAAAGCACCGATGGTTTTACCAGCCATGCGAACGTCAAATTTGGCAGGCTCGTCCCCTGCCTGTTGGGCACCTGCTTTGATGGTGATGTGGTACTTCCCGGCGGTATTGATCTGAACGGGATGTTTCACGTAGCCACTGCTGGCCAGGAGGATGCCTCCCGTATCTTTGCTGGCATTTCCCTGCCCGCTTTCCATGTCTTCACCCGTCAACTGCATGGCAGGCAGTCCCACGGGTTTGTTATCCAACAACCAACGCAGAAAACGACTGCCGCGTGGGGCAAGCAAGCTGTGAGGGCCTCTCACCTCCAGTTTATCTAAGACCACATTGCGGTCTCGTTTGGCTGGATCAGCATTGGCGGAGTCACTGAAATCATTGAGGAAACCCACCGTCAGCTTGGATTCTCCAGCTTTGAGATTCAGCGTGTAGGTGATGGTCTGAAACTGTGGATCGTCTGCTTTCCAGCGCTTGGTGACATCAAAGGTGGACACCTCCTTGCCATTCAGTTTCAAACCGATCTTGGCAGGCTCGCCCCCAGCTTCTGTCTGAGCGACATGGAATGTCAGCGTGTAGGTTCCCTCAGCGGGAGGATAGATCTTTTGTGAGACTTCGGCATTGGCGAAAAACCAGCGCCGATTTCCATCTTCGTTCGTTTCACCTGCGCTTTTATAAAATTTACGGCCTACGATCTCCAGATCCAGGTGGCCAGGAGTCTCTGTATCCATGGCATCATCCGCCACGGCACGGGAGGCACGCAGATACTTCTCCATCAGCATGGGAGAAAGGCTGAGCACATCGCCAATATTGTCATAGCCGTAACCCGTATCATCTGGCGGAAATTCGCGAGCTGGGCGGCTATCTACATAAAGCAGATCCCGCACGGTGTTGTTATACTCAGTGCGATTCAGACGACGATAGGTGACGTGACCAGGATCTGGCTTGGTGGGATCAAACCAAAAAATGGCATCATCGATCCAGGCCACCATTTCATCTCGCTGGTCCAGACTGGGCTTGTCCTTTTTCTCAGGTGGCATCACATGGGTGATGAGCTGCTGGCGGACATGATCCCAGAACTTCATGTCTGAACGCAAGGCGGCGTAGTCCGTGTATTTATCAAAGGTAAAGCTGCCTTTATCCATGCCGTCGGCGTGACAATCGAAGCAGTATTGCTCCAGCAAAGGCTTCATTTTTTGCTCATAACTGGCCTGACCACGCGTGGCCAGAGCCTCTGCCGCTGGGGCCGACATAGGAACAAGAAACAGTAGAGCGATGAAACGAGGGAATGGCATGGGGGGAACTGGGGAACAAACCGACGGAGCAAAAAAGGCTCCACTATAACATACGCATGATCTAGCGAAGAGATTTCCGTCTGTTTGAATTGTCATTTCTGCGACCACCTTTGTGATCCCACTTCTTTGAAGCAAATTTTTGCCGCGCATTCCCACAAATCCCTGATTGACACCCGCCCTCGGCGCAGGAACATATCAACGCATCTTGATGCGATGATTTGTTATTTTCATCTCAAACCTGAACCACGACACACCACACATGTCCGACTATAAAGTAAAAGACATCGGCCTTGCCGATTTTGGCCGCAAGGAACTCGACATCGCCGAAAGCGAAATGCCAGGACTCATGGCGACCCGTGAGAAGTACGGCCCAAAGAAGCCTCTCGCTGGTGTTCGCATCACAGGCTCCCTGCACATGACCATCCAGACGGGTGTTCTCATCGAAACCTTGAAGGAACTGGGCGCTGACGTGCGCTGGGCTTCCTGCAACATTTTCTCCACCCAGGACCACGCTGCGGCTGGCATCGCTGCCACAGGCACGCCGGTTTTCGCCTGGAAGGGCGAGACTCTGGAAGAATACTGGTGGTGCACCTGGAAGGCCATCATCTTCCCAGGAGAAAAAGGCCCACAACTGATCGTCGATGACGGCGGTGACGTGACCCTCCTCATCCACAAAGGTTATGAAATGGAAAACGGTGACGAGTGGGTCAACACCCCTTCGGACAACCACGAAGTGAAGGTCATCAAAGACCTCCTCAAAGACATCGCCAAAAACCAGCCGGGCATTTTCCACACGATCGTCAAAGATCTGAAGGGCGTCTCTGAAGAGACCACCACCGGTGTGCATCGCCTCTATGAAATGGCGCGTGCTGGCAAGCTGCTCTTCCCAGCTATCAACGTGAACGACAGCGTCACGAAGTCCAAGTTCGACAACCTCTACGGCTGCCGCGAATCCCTTCTGGACGGCATCAAGCGCGCTACTGACGTGATGATCGCTGGCAAGGTCGGCGTCGTCTGCGGTTATGGCGACGTGGGTAAAGGCTGTGCCGCTGCCCTCCGTGGCATGGGCGCTCAGGTCATCGTCACGGAAATCGACCCTGTGTGCGCCCTCCAGGCCGCCATGGAAGGTCATCGCGTCATGCCGATCGAAGACACTCTTGGTTATGGCGACATCTACGTCACCACCACCGGCAACAAGGACATCATCCGCCTTGAGCACATGGAGAAGATGAAGGATCAGGCTATCGTCTGTAACATCGGCCATTTCGACAACGAAATCCAGGTGGACAAGCTCAACGAGCGCAAAGACGTCAAGCGCCTGAACATCAAGCCCCAGGTGGACAAGTACACCTTCCCGGCTGGCAACAGCATCTTCATGCTGGCTGAAGGCCGTCTCGTGAACCTCGGCTGCGCCACTGGCCACCCGAGCTTCGTCATGAGCAACAGCTTCACCAACCAGACCCTGGCTCAGATCGAACTTTGGGAAACCAAGGACAGCCGCCCCATCGGCGTGACCGTCCTGCCGAAGAAGTTGGACGAAGAAGTCGCCCGCCTGCACCTGGCCAAGATCGGCGTGAAGCTGACCGTGCTTTCCAAGGATCAGGCCGACTACATCGGCGTGCCCGTTGAAGGACCGTACAAGACGGATCATTACCGGTATTAATCCGGCGTCCGCCTGATTTTCAAACCCCAAAACCGTGAAACGCGGATGGTCGAAAGGCCATCCGCGTTTTTGCTTTCTGCATGCAGTCGCTCGGGACTTTCCTCTTGTTATCAATCAACCTGATGTCAAAATACCAATATGGAAACGGTCGATCCCAGAACTATGCCCCGGATGCTGCATGTCATCCCACGTCGCGGGAAGTGGCGTGTGGCCTGGTCAGATGGCCAAAAGGCGCTTCGACTCCTGAGCGACCAAAAGAAGGCAATCAGCTATGCCAAGAACAAGTCGGGGGGTGTTTATTCGGTGATTGTTCATAAGCCATCAGGTTACGCTGATGTCGAACGGTCAATCATCGTCGCCACACACTAATTGCCCTCGAATGCTCACTGACCATGCCAGACGAAGACTTTGAACGGCAGGTCTTTGTGAATTGCCCTTACAGCGACGACTACAGGGACTTGCAAAGGGCGATCATTTTCGTCCTGATACAGCTCGGTTTTGAGCCCCGGTTGGCAGCACAGATTTCCAACTCAGGCGAGTTGCGCATGGGAAAGATCCGCCAGCAGATTCGTGAATGCAGGCACAGCATCCATGATCTTTCGTTGGTCATTGCCAAGAAGAAGGGTGATTCCGCCCGAATGAACATGCCGTATGAACTCGGCCTGGATTTGGGTGCATGCTGGTATGGTCAGTCACCGCTGCATTCGAAAGTTCTCCTGGTGCTGGAACAGCAGCATGGCTCGGTCAAAAAGGCCCTTTCTGACCACGCGGGATTTGATTTGCGCACCCATGAGGGAAAGGTGGATCTACTGATCCGGGAAGTACGCGCCCACTTCTACGCTCATCTGGCATCGAAGGCTGACGGTATCCCGGCGGACTTTCCGTCCTATGATGACCTTCTCCGAGAGTGGCCCCTCTTCCTCACCTGGCTGCAAAAACGCCCGGACGGCACCCTGCGCTCCGAGAGGGAGATCCAGGCGATGGAGGTCGCGGAGTTCAAGGATAAGGTGAGGGAATGGATGAAGTCACAGGTCGGTGCCCTGACGGGTCCTTCCCCGGCCCATGATCTCATCCGTGAATATGTTCAGGAAAGCTATGACCGATTCATACAGGATGCGATCACCCCCTGGGCCTTTTTCCACACCTCCCAAGGCGTCTCCCTTGATCTTCCCAACTGACGCAAGATCCGCTACTCCGGCATCGAATTCAGCGGTTCCTCTCGCCAGGTCTTCTGGAATGCATTCCCCGAATCCTATATCCATGAAATCTCCAAAACCGCGTTTGCATGGACTCGCAAGCTTTGCGACGATCAAAAGCTCCATCCGGTCCTGCCCTTGAAGGAGACTGCCATGTTTCTGCAAGGTGGTCTGGGACGCTGCCTGGACCGCATGACTGAAATCGACCGCAGATTGCGGGGCAAGGGTTCTCCCAATAATGTACTGCGTCACAATCCTGAGCAGGAACGGCTCACGCTGGAGAAAATCATTTCCAAATTTCTTAAAGCTGAACTTCGTCTCGCGGGAGATCATGAATGATACTATTGCAAGACGGAAGGTTAGTCACCCTTCCCGCAGCACTCCAGCCACGCTGCCAGTGCTCTCCTTCAGGCGTTTTAGCAAAGTCGCGCGTAGGGCGCTCATGTCGGGGCTATCATCCTTCGAGAATCTGGAAAATTATTCCCCAGAACCCTAGTCTGACACTTTAAGCCTTACAGAGCCGCGATAAATTGGAACCCAATTCGAATTTTTAAAGTTACAGATTTCGATGCCAATATCGTGAATCCCAGGCGGGATACTGCCTTGCCCGTCATGCTCAGGTTGATCATTCCCTACCCATAACATGAGGGTTGAGATTTCTTGAACTTGCCCAGGTGAGAAAGTGCTCGTTTGAGTAATTGGAAAATGATTACTTGAATTATATATATATCCTTCTTTTGTGGGAGTAGTCAGGGCTTTCCAGCCAATGGCAATATCTCCGGATTTCTGAGGCTTTTTGAAATAGTAGTTCATGCACCAGGGTCCTTCGAGTTCTTCTCCTTTGCATTCAAAAACCAAAGGAAACGACAACCCTTCTTCAGAATGTCTAGTCCTCACGCCAGTTGAAGTTTGCCCATCCCATTTCCCTAAGTTTTTTGGTAGCCGGTGCGCTGTTATTATTGGGTTTTTTTCAAGTTCTACTCTGTTAGGATCACGAACGATCAATTTGGTTTCACTTTCAGGTAAGCCCCATTGATCTTCGACCCTCACTTTGATTTTAGACTGATACAGAATTTCACCTTCACGCTCACAGATGATTCCAAGCTCATGCACTCCATCAGGACACATGCCTTCTCTCTCGGTTACAAAAGAAACCCACTTATTATTTTTGGCATTTTTTTCAACCACCCATATTTGGTCACTGAATATTTCGATAAAGGTTCCCTGAGGTAACTGACACCTCTTCATACGGTCACGTTGAGAGCCGCTAACAACCAACATATCTTTTCTACCGTCAGGAATCTCATCAGAATACCGAGCATTAAGCGCATAAACATGCAGTTGTAGAGGCTTACCAATGAGGCTGTCGTCACATATCGCGAGCAGTTGAAAAGCGAATTGTTTTCGCTCATATTCATCATCTTGGATTGTCCAATCGATTCTTGAAGCACGTTGGCTTGTTTTGACGATCGGTTGATCAAGCTCTGTCTTACCATCTTGGGTGTATAGGTTCACTTTACGATTCGCCGGATCCATTTCCCATCCGGCAGGTGCGACCTCCAGAGTGAAGTTGGCTTCGGCTAGAAGCTCAACATTTGCTTTATCCCGGTATATCAGATTCACTGGGACCGGACCTGCAGGAATCCGCCCGCGCTTGCCAACGAATAACTGCATAAAACTGGTTCCCAAAACGCCACTAGTTTTGCTTCGGGGTTTTGATCCATCGCCTATTATTGAGGAGTGTGTTCTACCTGAGTCCTGATCATCTGGCACTTTGATGACTGGCTTCCATGAGTGTGGGTTGGTTTGAATGGCGTCTGGGTCCACCACTATATTG
>JAOZVT010000677.1 GCA_025869455.1 Prosthecobacter sp. | reverse complement strand
GTGCGGAAGACCCCCGACTCACCTTCCTGGAGAAAGGTGGTCAGTTCTGCCAGTTGTAGGTAGGGGCTGAAGTAGCGTGAAGCCACAAACCCACCCGGATAAAAGGCCACCTGGTAGGGTCGCTTTTCCCGCATGGCGCGGATGCGTGCCTCCTTGGCCATACGGACGAGTTCAATGATCGGCTCCCGCGCTAACTGCTCTTCTCGTAATCCTCGAAACATGGGCACTGCCCCAGCGGCGATGATGATGATGATGGTCAGCGAGATGACAATCTCCACCAGAGTGAATCCCCTTTGCCTACGAAAACCCCTGGCACAGGCATCCTGCGTGTTTGAGTGAAGGATCTTTCTGGCGGGGTGTCTTGTCATTGGGGGGCCACTTTATTAGAACTCCAAATATCGTCTTCAGTTCTGTTCTTTTTATCGGGACCGGAGGACCAGAGGTCAAAATATCCGTCGGAATCTTCTGCGGGCGTGCGGTATTGATACGGAGTTGCCCAGGGATCCAGGATGCTTGAAGGACTTAGGAGTGGCTTTTTAAACGATGCCTGCTTCGGAGGTCTTACGAGTGCCTGGAGACCTTCTTCGGTAGTGGGTAGTCTGCCATTCTGGACTTTATAGGAAATTAAAGCTGCCTTGAGCAAATTCATATGGGCTTCAGCCGCTGTGATTTCAGCTGACCCATCAGGGTAAGATGGAATGGATACAGCCATGAAGATCAGAAGGCAGAGAAAAATGACGATCAGCAGCCCGAAAGTAAGCCTCATCAGTTTTCGGGCACGGCTAACTTTGGGTTTTGCTGCGGTGGAGTGGTCTGAATTCATAACGCTGAAGGTATTTCCAAAGTTATCTGGACAGGGAGTCGGCTCTTTTAGTTCAACCCAGAGCTAGGAGAAAAAACCGACTCTCTAGTGACCGTGATCAATCTCGGACTTTAGGTTCAAGAGAATCTCTCAGAGCCCGCTGTGTGAGATTCAAAAAAAGCAGGTTAAAAATCGGTCCGATTTTTAACCTGCTTTTTGAGTCAATGAATTCATTCCTACCCATTCAGGTTAGGCTGGACTTCCCGGAAACTCTAGCATGGAGCACAGGCATCTTGCCTGTGTCTGAACAGCCGAGACGGCTGTTCCCCATAAAAATGAGTTTTCGGAGGGTTCCTTTACTTCGCGGTGGCCTTCCAGTTGCCGATATCGTCTTCCGTACCTTCGACTCCATCTTTGCCGAGAGAATAGACGTCATAGGGTTTCTTGGATTTCTGGGCTGGGTAGCGGTACTTGTATTCCATGCCCCAAGGGTCCTTGGGCACTTCTTCCATGAGGGCGGTCCACTTCTCAGGCAGGGGTTCGGTGGTCGGTTTTTCGACGAGTGCTTTCAGGCCCTGGTCGGTGGTCGGTGGTCGCATATTGCGGGCTTCATAAAGCTGAAGCTGGGTCATGATGTTCTGCAAGTCGCCATCCACACGGGTTTCTTTGGCCACATCCACGTTGCCTTTCAGCATGTAGATGGAGCCTGCTGCCAGAATGGAGATGATGGTCAGCACGATGACGATCTCAATGAGGGTGAAGGCTGTGCGCGGGAGGCGCTTGAAGGTGCTTGGGATGTTCATGGTAGGAGGATTGACAGAAGGTGAGTTTTCTTGAGGATTAGCAGAAAGGTGAATGAAAGGGGAGACTGAACGGTGGATTTCTTGGGCCGTGCGCTACACGCGACTGCGGATGCCATTCACAGACTGGAAGACGGCGGAGATGATGGAGTAGGCTACGACACCCACGATGACCGCCATGAAGACAATGATGATGGGGGAAATGAGCGCGGTCATGCGTTTGATACGCTTGTCCAACTCCTTGTCGTAACGTCCTGCGCACTTTTCCAGGGACTTGCCCAGGGTGCCTGTCTGCTCCCCCACGGCAATCATGTCGATGAGCATGAGTGGGAAGTGGGAGACTTTTTTCAGCGAATTGGAAAGGGAACCACCTTCTGCCACCATGCCGGTGACTTTGCCTAACAAGGACTGAATGAAGACATTCGCGGAGATCTTGGAGACAAGGCGGATGCTGTTCAGTAACGGCACCCCATTGCCGACGAGGCTGCCCATGGAGTGAGCAAACTGAGCATAAAAGCGGGTGGCCATCACGGGGCCAAAAAGCGGGATTTTCAGTTTGGCCTCATGCCACCACATGAGTCCCTTTGGTGTGGCGACGTAGGCTTTGAACGACAGAGAAACAATGATGAGGATGGTGAGGATAACCCACCACCATTGAGCCAAGAAGCTATTGAAGCTGATCAACATCTGTGTGGCGAAGGGCAGCTTTTGACCACTTTTAGAAAGGAGGTCAGTGATCTGCGGAACCATGACCGTCATGAAAACGATCATGAGTACCACGCAGGCACTGACCAGGAAAGCCGGGTAGATCATGGCCTGGGTCACCTTGGCCTGAAGGTCTGCCATGACGGCCAAACTCTGCGACAAACGCCGCAAGATTTCCGCCAAGGAACCACTGACCTCCCCCGCCGCGACGAGGTTGCAGTAAAGTTCATCGAAGCTGGGAGAGGCTTTTTTGAGCGCCTTGGACACTGAAGAACCTTCGCGGATCTGCTCGCGTAAAATCCCGGAAACGTGTCGCAGTGCCACGGCTTCCTGCCGTTCCTGCATCACGCGCAACGCCTGATCAATTTGCAGCCCGCCATCCAGTAGGTCGGCCAGTTCTTCCGTGAAAAGGATCAACTGACTGCGGCTCAGGCGCATGGGTTTCAGGCTCTCCGCATGCGCAGCGGCGGCGGCCCCCGTTTTAGCCGCTTTCGCATCTTCCGTCACTTTGACAGGAGTCAAAGCCTGGGCCTCCAATTTCCGAAACACCTCCGCTTTGGAACCGACAGCAAGGCTGCCGGTGACCGTCTGGCCAGTGGGATTGAGGGCAGTGTAAGTAAAGGAAGGCATGGAATGCTAAAGGAACGGACGGCGGCTCTAACCAAGATGACGGCAGTCATCGTGAACGACATGGACAACCCCTGTCTCGCTAGAAATCAAAAGAGTATAAGCCATGTTAAAACCAGGAAAGCGCAAAAGTGCACGTCAATGATCTTGGCAACTCACTCGCTCGCGGCGGTCACGGTCATCACTTCTTCCAGGGTGGTGATGCCTTGGAAGGCTTTGCGGAAACCGTATTGGCGCATCGGAATCATGCCGTCTTTCAGGGCCTGGGCTTTCAGTTCCATGCTGGTGGCGCGTTGATTGATCTTTTCCTGAAGCATTTCGGTCATCATACAAATTTCATGATGGCGAGACGGCCTGTGAATCCTGTGTTGCGACAGGCACGGCAGCCGACCGCCGTGAAGAGTTTGTCCTTCCACTCCAGGGGGAAGCCGCAGGCGCGCAGGTGGCTGTCCTCATAGTGGGCCGGGGCTTTGCAATGAGGGCAGAGGGTGCGGACTAGGCGTTGGGCCTGGAAGGCACGCACGGAGGAGGAGACCATGAAGGGCTCGATCCCCATGTCCAACAGACGGGAGATGCCACCGACGGCGTCATTCGTGTGAAGGGTGGAGAACACCAAGTGACCGGTAAGCGCACCACGGATGGCAATTTCTACCGTTTCCTGGTCACGCATTTCCCCCACCATGATGACGTTCGGGTCACCACGCAAAATGCTGCGCAGGCCTGCGGCAAAGGTGAGATCAATCTCTGGCTTCACGGCGATTTGAATGATGCCGTCCAGCTTGTTTTCCACTGGGTCTTCGATGGTGACGATGCGGCGATCCTTCGTATTCAGCTCCTTCAGCAGGGTGTAAAGCGTGGTGCTTTTCCCTGAACCTGTGGGGCCGGTGATGAGGATGATGCCATTCGGTGCGGCGAGGAGCTTGCGGAACTTAGCCTCGGTGTCTGGGTCCAGGCCGATGGCCCCCATGTCAAACTTTTTGCGGGTGAGCAAACGTAGTGCTACGGACTCGCCATTGACACTGGGAATGGTGGCCACACGAACGTCGATCGGCTCGCCATCCAGCTCCAGGTTGATACGACCATCCTGCGGCATGCGGCGTTCCGCGATGTCGAGGTTCGCCATGATCTTGAGTCGGGAGATGAGCGAATTTTGCAGCACACGCATGTTAGGCGGCACGGGAACTTCGATGAGTTTGCCATCCACGCGGTAGCGGATGCGCAGGTCACGCTCCAGCGGCTCCACATGGATGTCCGTCGCGCGTTCCTTCAGACCTTCGCGGAAGACCTGATTCACAAAGTTCATCACCGTGGCTTCTTCATCGGCCTCGTCCAGGACGTTGACCTCCTGCTTCATGTCGTCGTCTTGATCACCGCCGTCGCGGCCTTCCAGCAATTCTTCGAAGTTTTCGGCCCCCACGCCGTAGCCTTGATGCAGGGCTTCCATGATGCGGTGGCGGCTAGAGATCTGCCAGTGCACCCGCTTTTGCAGTTCCTGGCCCACGGCCTGACGGGCGCTGAGGTCAAAGGGATTGTATGTTAGCACGGTGGCCTCCACCGCACTGACATGCGTGGGGAAAATCCGGTGGCGTAGAGCCAGCTTGGCGGGGAAACGGTTGTGCAGACCTTCTTGGACCTCCTCATCTTCCTTGGCAAAAGGGAGGCGTAGATTATCGGCGAGGCTGGCAAAAAAGCGCTCCTCATCCACGACGTTGGCGTCCAGCAGCGCATCAATCAGCGGCAGGCGCTTGTCCGTGGCATCATCTAGCGCATGGCGCAGCCGCGATTGATCTCGGCAGCCTGCCTGGCTGGCGGATTGAAAAAGAACATCGGAGAGGGAAAGCGGAGCCATGCGGTAACTGCTAAAACGCTGAAGCTTTGCCAAGGTTGCGCAAGAATTGCAGTTAAAGTAGGTCAGTTGGGCTCCAACTGACTCTAAGAGGAGTCCGATGCTGGGGCATAGACAAACCTAGTTCTCTAGTTGCTTTGGCCAAAGCCTCGGCAAACGCAGATTTCCCTTTCGTCCGTTGGGCTCTAACTGACCTACTTCGTTCACCACCTCATTTGCCAAAATGGTCCGGCTCATTGCCCGGTTTCCACTTGATGTTGCAGCCCGTACTGGGGCGCTGGGTGGAAAGCGGGGACTCTCCTGCAAGCATCAGGCGGACGGCTTCCCGCAAAGATTCACCTGTGACAGGAGTGGTGTTTTTTGGACGGGAGCCATCGAACTGGCCACAGTAGGTCAGATTGAGCGCTCCATCGAAAAGGTAAAAGTCGGGCGTGCAGGCGGCCACGTAGGCGTGGGCCACGCTTTGATCAGCATCAAAAAGGTACGGAAACTGCCAGTCATACTGGGCCGAAAAGGCTGCCATTTTGTCCGGGGCATCCGCTGGGTATTTTTCCACATCATTGGAATTGATGGCGACGACGCCGACCCCTTGGCTGTCCAGTTCTTTGGCAAAGGCGCTCAGGGCTGGGGCCAGATGCAGGACGAAGGGACAATGATTGCAGACAAACATGACCAGCAAACCCTGCGGGCCGCGTGCATCATCCAGCGTGAAGGTTTGCCCCGCCGCGTCAGGGAGTTCAAACTCGGGGGCGGTACTGCCGAGGGGGAGAATGCGTGTGGAGGGGACTTCAGCCATGAGGAAAGAGAAAGGTGAGAAACATTAAGTGGAAAGCAAAAACCCCGCAGGATGTCGTGGGTAGGTAAGTGATACGAGCGGGACAGTGATTTAGGAAGCCTCGACTATTGGAGACGCCGCCTTTGGCTCATGGCGGGCAGTTCACGCGTACCCATTCCAGAGCTTCTTCGCGGGTGCTGATTTGGCCTTCGAGTTGCGCGTTTTGTACAGCGGTGAGGGCGGCTCCCATGGCTTTACCTGGTTGCCAGCCTAGCTCCATGAGATCACGTCCATTGATGAGGGGCTGTGGGATCAGCGGAGCCTGGGAGAACTCCTCGGCCTTTTCCTTCATGAATTCGTAGTTGTCTAACAATCCGTTAGACCCCAGGCAATCCACACGGTGCAGTGCCAGCTCATCATCCCAGGTCGGGCGTGCCATCATGCGCTTCAGGGTGCTGTCGCGCATCTTTTTGACGTCCTTGAACGTCATGTGATTTTCCACGGCCACTTGGGTTGGCTCGATGACATCATTCGGGAATTTCAGGCGACGCAGAATGTCGCCTGTCATTTCTGCGCCGAGTTTATCATGGCCATTGAAGCGGATTCGCCCCGTGTCTTCATCCACGGTAAAGGTGGCGGGTTTGGCGATGTCATGCAGAAGCACACTGAGCACGAGGGGCAGGGAAACTTGCTCTGGCAGCAGGCTCAGCATGAGGCGGGTGTGAATGAACACATCCCCCTCGGGATGCCACTGCGGCGGTTGCTCCACACCTTTCAGTACCAAGATCTCTGGCAGCACTCGGTCCATGAGGCCGCTGTCCATAAGCAGGTCAAAGCCGCGCAGGCGATTGGGGTGCAGGAAGATTTTGATCAGCTCATCCCGAATGCGTTCAGCGCTGACGCTGGTGATGGCATCCGCATGCTCACGCACGGCTTGCCAAGTGGCAGGCTCAATTTCAAAATCCAGCACCGTGGCAAAACGCACCGCTCGCAGCAGGCGGAGACGATCCTCTGCAAATCGCAGGGAGGGATCTCCAATTGCCCGTAGCACCTTGGCGTGGACGTCTTTTTGGCCATCCACATAATCGATGATGCGGTCTTCGACTGGATCATGAAACAGGCCGTTCACTGTGAAGTCACGGCGCTGAGCATCCTCTTCCGCTGTTGCAAAGGTCACGCTTTCAGGGCGGCGGCCATCTTTGTAACTGCCATCAGTCCGAAAGGTTGCCACCTCGATCTGGTGGCCATCCCGCTTCACAATGACGACACCGAAATGTGCCCCCACGGTGAGGGCACCCGGGAAAAGAGCGATGACTTGCTGGGGCGTGGCGCTGGTGGCTACGTCGTAGTCTTTTGGCTCTTTGCCTAACAAATAATCACGCACGCAACCACCCGCCAGCAGTGCTTGGTGTCCGTTCTCCCGCAGCTTGCGGATGACGTGGGTTGCGGCTTGGAGCATCAGTGCTTGGCTTCAACCGCCGCGTGCTTGGCCGGGGCCTTGTTTGCGGGTGCATACTTAGCCACCATGAAGGCTCCGAAAGCGGCCAACACGATGCCTGTGACAAATTGCCAGGGCATGGACTTCAGTCCACCTGCGGGTGGATGCAGCAGCATGGCCACCACCGTATTCACGATAGGGGCACCGGCAAAAACGATGGGCATGACGGCGGCAGGTGCTGCTCCCTTATAGATGGCAGCGGCGGCACCTAAGGCCAGAACGAGAGTGAAGGCACCCAGGGCACCTGCCACGCCAGCGATGAAGCTCCAGGTCATGCCGGAGCCGGTAAAGCTCCAGTTCGTCCCGCGCTGCCAGAGCACGACGACAGGTCCTAACACGGCGACCACAAAGTAGGCAATGCCCACCCAGAGAAAGGCTTTCAGACCTGCATTGGCGGTTTCGGGTCCTG
>JAOZVT010000676.1 GCA_025869455.1 Prosthecobacter sp. | reverse complement strand
CAGCAGCAATGGAAGCTTTCTCCTCTCCAGTTCCGAAGTGGCAGACGGCGCTGAAATGCCGGTGGATTATACGGGTGATGGCAGCGGTGCCACGCTGCCACTGGAATGGAAAGGTATTCCCACCGGGACTCAAGGTTATGCCTTGATCATGGACCACTTGGATCCTGAAGGCGTGATGAAGTGGTATTGGACCCTGTATGATCTGCCGGCCTCACTCACCAGCCTGCCAAAAAATGTCCAGGGTGTGGGCAAAGTGGGTACGGGGTTCCGTGGTCAGATTGGCTACGAGCCACCTCACTCCAAAGGCCCAGGTTCAAAGACCTATGTGCTGACGCTTTATGCACTCTCCGCCCCGCTGGCGATCCAGCAGCTACCCCGCGAGGTGAATCGTGAGGTTTTGATGGCAGCCATGAAAGGCAAGGTTCTCGCCAGTTCGTCTCTGCATGTGGTTCACACCAGCCAGGGGAGTGAAGACTCTGGCCAAACAAGCAGAAAACCTCGCAGATTACCCTCCCAGAAATGAATGCCAACATTTGCAGATGCTGGCCGTGATCAATCGCGGAGTTCGGGTTCAATGCTCAAAATATATCATATTAAGATTAACAGATATTGATACATCAATGCTTTTGAAATGGTCTCTCATGACTCTCTTTCTTCTATTGAAGATAGGCGTCGCATCTTCACCTAACATCATCTTCATCTTGGCGGATGATCAGGCCTGGAATGGCACCTCCGTTCCGATGATCTCAGGAGATGATTCTAGCGGCAGTCGGGTCTTCGAAACACCGACGATAGAAAAGCTGGCTGCGCAGGGAATGACCTTCTCCCAGGCCTACGCGGCACACTGCAAATGTGAGTGCTCACGTGCTTCCATCCAGATGGGGCGCACCACCACGACTCTGAATGCGCCTGATAAAACATCGCGTCAGTGGAGTGCTCCGATTACGGATTCTCTGGCCAACATACTCAAGCGTGCCAATCCGAATTATCGCGCCGCGCACCTGGGGAAATGGCAGTGGTTTCACTCCCCTGAATCCATGGGTTATGATGTCAGCGACGGCATCACCATGAATGAAGATGGCAATTCCACGGACCCTGAAGATCCCAAGCTATCCTTCAGTATGACGCGCCGTGCCAAAGACTTCATGGAAAAGCAGACCAAAGATGGACATCCCTTTTACCTGCAACTTTCCTACTACGCAGTACACCCGGTGGCACAGGCACTTGCCTCCACGCTGAAGAAGTATGAGGCCATGAATAAAGGGGGCGGTGGTCGCGGAGATAAAGCCGTCATGGCCGCGATGACCGAAGACTTGGACACCTGTGTCGGGGACCTCCTCAAAAACCTGGATGAACTCAACATCGCTGAAAAGACGCTCGTCATTTATACCTCAGATAACGGGGGCCGTACAGGCGTGCTGAATGGTGGGAAAGGTGACCTGGGTGAGGGAGGCCTGCGTGTCCCCATGATCATTCGCGGCCCTGGGATTAAAGCTGGCAGTCGTTGCAGCGTCCCTGTCATCAGCTATGACCTCACGGCGACTGTTTTGGACTTTGCCTCTCCGGGCTTTGCTCTACCCAAAGGCAATGAAGGTGGAAGCTGGAAGCCGCTTTTGCTCAATGCGGGTAAGGGCAGTGTCAAACGCTCCATTGACCGTTTTGTCTGGCATCAGACGACCGAGGTGGATCATCCTCAATCCGCCATCCGACGAGGCGATTACAAACTTCTCTATTTCTGGGACAGCAAGGAGGGGCTGCTCTTTGACCTTGCCAACGATCTTGGGGAAACTCGAGACGCTGCCCCATCGAAACCCGAATTAGCGGCTCAGCTAGAAAGTGAACTCAAGGCGCATGTCCGCGCAGGTTTAGGGGAGCAGGTCTTCAGTGCTCTGGAGAAGGGGGAAATGCCGCGCAGAATACGTCCGCCAGGGAAAGGCCGTCCTGAGAAAAAGTGAGTGGTTGAGTTTAGGGTTTAAGTGCAGGGCGGCTGGGGTTCATACGAGGGCGGCTTATGTGGGATGCCCGAACGAAGGTGGAATGTGATTTGCTCAATAAGGTGAGAAAAAAAAGACACGAAGAGTTACACTGTTTCCATTCGTTGTACTCATCTTGATGAAATCCCCCCATTCCATTCTCGTAGCCTTTGCCCTTGGCTTGTCTAACCAAGGATTGCTGGCTGCGGAGCTGCCTAAACCCGTGCTGCCATTTCTGGATCAGCACTGTGTGGAGTGTCATGATAGCGACGTGAGCAAAGGCGATCTGAACCTTGCCGATTTGCATTTCGACCCAGAACAGCCCAACAACTTTGCCGTCTGGCAGCGTGTTTATGAGCGTGTCCGCGATGGCGAAATGCCGCCGGAAAAGAAACCTCAGCCTGCAAAAGAGGACGCGAATCAGTTTCTAGCAGAGTTGGGAACTCCACTGCTGAAAGCGGATCGGGCAGATATTGCGGACAATGGCCGTGTCCAGGGGCGTCGCTTAACTCGGGTGGAGTATGAATACACGGTGCATGATTTGTTAGGCATCGACATCCCGCTTAAAGAACTCCTGCCAGAGGACTCCTCCTCCATGGGTTTTGAAACGGTTGCCAAATCACAGCAGCTTTCGCAACACCAACTGGCTCGTTATTTGGATGTGGCAGACCTTGCCCTAGATGCCGCTTTCTCTCGCGTGATAGACGGCGATGCCAGCTTCCATAAGCAATACTCACCTGAGCTCATGGCCAGCATCCCGCGCGGCAATTATCGGGGGCCTGACTTCCGCCATGGAGAAAGTATCACTTGGCCCATCACGCTCCAGTTTTTTGGCAAGCTCCACGTCACCACCGTTCCAGAAGATGGCTGGTATCGTGTGACGGTGCGTGGAGTGCGTGCGATCAATCCTGGTGCTGATGGAGCCGTTTGGGGAACCCTTCGTTCAGGTGCCTGCTCTTCATCGGCTCCCATGTTGTACATGATCGGCCTTGTGGAGGCCACGCTTAAGCCAAAGGATCTCGTTTATGAAGCCTGGATTCAAAAAGGCCACATGCTCGAACTCAAACCGAACGATGCCGAACTCCGTCGTGCCCCAACAGGTGCCAAAGGTGGGAACGTATCATTTGTTGGGCGCGATTTGGAGAAGGATGGTTTTTCCGGGATAGCAAATAAAGGAGTCGAGATTGAGCGCATCTACCCGATGGCTACCCGCAAGTTCGTTCGGCAGCGCCTCTTCGGAGACAGAGTGCTGAAAGACATCGGGGCAGGGGACAAAGCTGCCACCTTGGACAAGTTGGTGGCTGAATTTGCCACTCGTGCCTTTCGTCGTCCAGTGACGGAAGAACAACTTGCCCCTTACCGTGAGATCGGTCGTCAATCTTTGGTGGATGGAGACACTCTTTTAGAGTCACTTCGTGCCAGTTACCGCGCCATTCTCTGCTCCCCGCGCTTCTTCACCTTTGTAGAGAAACCCGGCCTTCTGGATGACCACGCCATCGCCTCGCGTCTCAGCTACGCCTTGTGGATCAGCATGCCAGATGCGGAGCTGATTCAACTCGCCGCCAAGGGCAGCCTTCATCAACCCGAAGTACTTCAAAGCCAAATCGAACGCATGCTCTCGGATTCTAAATCAGATCGGTTTGTGCATAGCTTTACAGATCAATGGCTGAAGCTCAAACAGATCGATTTCACCTCGCCTGATTCGCGTCAGTTCCGCACCTTTGATCCCGTTCTGCAGGAATCCATGGTCCAAGAAACGCGGGCTTATGTGGCTGAAATCATTCGGAAAAACCTCGGTATTGCCAACTTGGTGGATTCAGATTTCACCTACCTCAATGGTCGGCTGGCGCGGCATTATGGTTTAGAGGAGCCGCTAACGCCAGGCGCAGGATTACAAAAGGTGTCCTTCACGCCTAACAAAAACAAAGTTCGTGGCGGTCTCCTCACTCAAGGCGCTGTGCTCAAAGTCACCGCAGACGGCACCCACACCTCGCCCGTGGTGCGTGGCGTGTTTATCAATGAGCGCATTCTCGGCCAGCACATCCCTCCGCCACCTCCTGGGGTACCCGCGATCGAGCCCGATATCCGTGGAGCCACCACCATCCGTGAACAGTTGGAAAAACACCGTTCCAATACGAGCTGTGCTTCCTGCCACATGACCATCGATCCTCCAGGCTTTGCTCTGGAAAATTTTGACCCCATTGGGAGCTGGCGTGTCCGGTATGGCACTGGCAGAAAAAGCCCAGTCGTTAACCCGACGGGAGTCACCCCAGACGGAGCGGCTTTTGCTGATCTTGTTGAGTGGAAAAAAATCTACTCTCAGCGGACGGATCAACTGGCGCGTGGTTTTGTTCAGCAATTTCTCACCTATGCCACGGGTGCGAAGATGCGTTTCAGCGATGGGCCAAAAATTGAGAAAGTGGTCAAACAAACGGGAGAATCTGGCCACGGGCTGCGTTCCATTCTTACCACTTCTTTGATGAGCCCCATCTTCCTGCGCAAGTGAGCGTGCTTTCAAAACCCCCCGCAATCCCCCAGTTATGAAATCAGTGAACTTTAATTTCGGTAAAAGCCTCTCTCGCCGGGCCGTCCTGCGTGGTGCAGGTGTGTCTCTTGGCCTGCCCTTGCTGGATGCCATGAGACCTGCGTTTGCAGTTGTGCCAGAGACAAAAACAGCCAAGCGCTTTGTCGGCATCAGCATGGCTTTGGGCCTGCACAATCCAAATCTCGTGCCGGAAACCGCTGGCCGGAATTACAAGCCTTCTCGTTACCTCCAATCCTTGGGCGATATCCGGGATGATTTTACCATCGTCTCGGGTTCTTCTCATCCAGGAGTTATGGGCGGGCACACGGCGGAAGGAAGCATCTTCTCAGCCTGTCCTAACCAACGTGGCACGACTTCACGGAATACTATTTCCTTGGACCAGCTCATGGCCAAAGAACTGGGGCATGAAACCAGATTTCCGTCCATGGTCTTGAACACGGCTACGCAGACCAGTCCGTCCTACACGGAAAATGGGGCCATGATTCCGGCTGAAGAGAACGCCATGCGTTTGTTTGCTAAACTCTTTGTTAACGACAAGCCTGCGGAACAGGATCGCCAAATGGAGCTGATCAAGCGGGGGCAGTCTGTGATGGATGTCGTTGGAGTGGAGGCCAAAGCCTTGATGCGTGAAGTCGGCTCAGGGGATCGTGACAAGCTGGATGCCTGGTTCACCAGCGTGCGCGAGTTAGAGCAGCGTCTTGTGGCCAATGAAGAATGGGTCAAGCGTCCGAAACCTAAGGTGACCATGAGTCCTCCCACGAACATTCCTCGTGATAATGCGGTGGCTGTTGAAAAAATATTCTTGGATATCATTCACCTCGCTTTGGCTACGGATTCGACCCGCTTTGTGACCCTTCACATCACTGGAAATTCCGTTACAGGTCTGGAAGGGGTGGACGAAAGTTACCACAATCTCAGCCATCACGGCATGGATGAAGAAAAGCTTCGCCAGCTCTCTATTGTCGAACAAGCTGCTATCAACGAGTGGGGTGATTTTCTGCGCAAGTTAAAAACGGATAATTTGTTAGACGAGACAATGGTCTTGCTTACTTCCAATCTGGGGAACGCCTCTGCTCACGACAATAAGAACATGCCGGTTCTCTTTGGTGGTGGTGGCTTTCGTCACGGTCAGCATCTCGCCTTTGACCAAAAGAATAACTACCCACTGCCGAATCTCTATCTCAGTGCCTTGCACCGCCTCGGTTTGCAAAACGAGAACTTCGCTACCAGCTCCGGTGGCATGGACGGACTGGCTTGAGAATGCAATTTTTTGAGGGTTCGTGATAAGGCGGCGGAAGCTCCACGTTCAACGTGGGTGCCTCCCGCCTCTGAGATGAAATTTCTTTTCGCAATCACCTCCCTCATTCTATTCGCTCAGCTCGCTGAGCTGGGAGCGGTGGAAAAGTCTCGGCCTAACATTCTTTATATCCTGGCAGATGATTTGGGTTATGGAGACGTTCATTGTCTCAATCCTGGGCGTGGGAAGATAGCCACCCCGCATCTTGATCGGTTTGCCAATCAAGGCATGACTTTCACGGATGCGCACAGTGGGTCATCGGTTTGCACACCTACACGTTACGGCGTGCTTACAGGTCGCTACGCTTGGCGGTCCCGGCTGCAAAGTGGCGTGCTTAGCGACTACGATGTGCCATTGATTGCCGCTGATCGGCTCACTGTCCCCAGCATGCTAAAAGAGCAGGGTTATCACACGGCCTGCATTGGCAAATGGCACCTTGGTTTTACCATTGAGGGGGAGTCATCAGGAGCTTCAGGGAAAAAAGGAAACGCTGAGGATAAACTCATGGGGGCTCCGCTCCACTCCGTGACGCATGACGGCCCCATCACTCGTGGTTTCGACAGCTACTTTGGTTTTCATCACGCGCGGATGATGAAGTCCGTCTTTGAGAATGACGAAGTCACTCAGTTGGTCGAGCCTGTAGATATGCTGCCTACCTTGGTTCGGCACACAGCAGCGCATATCCTGGAACGTGCGAAATCAGACCAACCCTTTTTTATCTATCTGGCCCTCAATTCACCGCACACGCCCATTGTCCCAAGTAAGGGGTGGCAAGGTAAAAGCGGTCTTGGTGACTACGGAGACTTTGTCATGGAAACGGACTGGGCCGTGGGTGAAGTATTGGCAGCTTTGGACAAAGCTGGGGTCACTGAAAATACCTTGGTCTTTTTCACCAGTGACAACGGTTGCTCTCCTGCCGCTGGGACGGATAAGCTCGAAAAGAAAGGTCATTTCGCCAGCGGAGAAATGCGCGGTTACAAGGCAGACATTTGGGATGGTGGACACCGGGTTCCCTTCATGGTGCGTTGGCCTGGGCGGGTGGAGGCAGGATCGCAAAGTCAGCAACTCATCTGCCATACCGATCTCATGGCCACCTGTGCGGAGATCATCGGCGCCAAGCTGCCCGACAATGCGGCTGAAGATAGCGTCAGCCTTTTGCCAGTCCTGTTAGGCACTGCCAAAAAGCCTCTCCATGAAGCGGTGGTACACCAGAGCATCAACGGCAAATTTGCCATTCGCGAGGGTCGTTGGAAATTGGAGATCTGTGCAGGCTCCGGTGGTTGGGGTAAACCTGGGGATGTTGAAGCGAAGAGGCAGGGATTGCCCGATATTCAACTCTACGATTTACAGTTAGATCAGAAGGAATCAACCAATGTGCAAGAGGATCATCCTGAGGTGGTAGCTCAACTAACCAAAAGATTGGAAGGATATGTGGAGCAAGGACGAAGCACGCCGGGAGAGAAACAGGCCAACGATGTCGAAATTAAGATTTGGAAAGATGGAGTTAAAAAGAAGCAGAAATAGTTTGGTGATGTCGCTGCCCATGATGAAACAGATACTCCTTAGTCTTTGCCTTAGTTTGGGCATCCTCGCTGTTAGCGCTCCGGCGGCTCAGAAGAATCCTAACATCGTCATCATCTTGGTTGATGACATGGGCTACGGGGACCCTGGCTGC
>JAOZVT010000675.1 GCA_025869455.1 Prosthecobacter sp. | reverse complement strand
AACGCCATGTCTGGCGAACGTGAAAAGTGCTTATCTGTTGGCATGAACGACTATTTGACGAAGCCGCTTCGATCAACTCCCTTGATGGAGGCACTAAGCCACGTACAAGGTTTCTCATCCGATTCTGAGCCCCTTTTCTTAGCCGACTGGAGTGTGCAGGAACAATTTGATACTGATCAGGCAATCAAACAATTGGCCGACGAGTTAAGCGAGGAAGCTGCCTTTCAATTGATTGAAAACTGGCTAAAAGACACCCCCATCCGCTTGAACGAAATTGAGCGGCTTTCGGATAGTTCTGAACAAAAAGAATTAAAACGAGTGAGCCATTCCCTCAAAGGCAGTAGCACGTTATTTGGCTTGAGCCGCTTTAGTAAACTTTGTCAGGAATTAGAACAAAGTGAGACCATAACAGGGGAACAACCTGCCATTGCAGCCGCCATGAAGGCAACTTTTCAGATGATTGAGCCAGTCCTCAAGGATGCGTTAAAACGACTCAGTTTTATTCGGATTTAAAGAAGCCTGTTGAGTAAGATAGCTACCCTCACTTGAGGGGGTTTATGCATGCCACGAGTGATCTAAGATCAAGCATGGACATGATCAACTTGAGCACGCTAAATCTTCACCAGATCGCGACTCATCATGATGTCCTGGGTTTATTAGCGGCTTTCTTTTCTATTCATCAAAAAGAAACTTTCGTGACTTACCCTTATTCAATTTCCAAACTTTCATGGAGGAGTGGTCTCTCTCTCGTCGATACGAAAATCCGTGATATCTACGCAGACGAATAGACCGTTCGACTTCTCAATGAGGACGCCCAAAAGACCCTTCCCTGTGGCACGGTATCAGTGCCACAGGGACGTGTTCCTAAAACAGATTCAAGAATCACAAAAGAGGGCGAATGCGCACCTTGCGAAAATAGAACGTACTGTTTGGGTCATGGGCTTGTAGTGCGATGGCTCCGCCAGCAGGATTGAGTTTTCTACCAGCCCGCTCTTTCGGGCGCTGCACATTGGGCGGCTCCGTGTAGTCCACCACTTGTTGATCATTCACAAAAATGGTGATCTTCTGGCCACGTACGACTACCCGCACTCTAAACCACTGACTCTCATCCACCGGGGATTTGGCCAAATCCACCACCGCATAGAGACTGCCCGTTTTGCGCTTTTCCTTTTGAGTACTGTTGAGTTGGATTTCATATCCTTTGGATAAGTGCAATGCGCGACCTCCAGCACTCAGATCCGTGTGGATAAAGATCCCTGAATTCGCATTTGGTTCACTGCGAGTTTCCACTTCCAGTTCAAAGTCTTTGAAGATTTCAAAACCTTCGGTCTTATCTCCCACAAAGAAAAGGTGGGAACTTTCCTTTGTGGCGTGAGCTCGCAAGATTCCATTCGTGACCGTCCATGAATCTGGATAAACATTCGCCTTCCAACCGCTGAGATCGCGACCATTAAACAAATCACGCCAGCCTTCCTCGGCACGAGCAGACGCTGCAAACAGCATGACGGTGAAGATGAGATGAAAGTATTTTTTCATGAAGTAAGTTAGACTAGAACTTCAAAGCACCGAGCCACAATCTAAAACTCAGCGCCGCCCGTGATTGAAATCCACCGGAGAGATTTTTACCTCCGCACCGAGATTCTCTTGGATCACCACCCCCTTGCAAGATGGGTCCACCACGATATTGGCGGGTCTATTTTGAAATACATTCCCTGTCATCTGCAAATCATGCCCATTCGGTGCAAAGGTGATAGCATCCTCTGGGGCTGAATCTCCCAGTGAAAACACATTGTCTCTCACAATCACGGGGCCATAGCTGGCCCCTTCCTCGTACACGGTGAAATACAGTTCAGGAAAACGGACTGGTTGACCCGTCTGGTAGGCAATGCGACCTCTGCGCATGTCCGGTTCATTTTTTGTGGTGTTATTCACGAAGACGTTGCCTTGCAGGATAAAATTCTTCGGCTGATTGATCCAATTCCCGCGCCCGCCATTGCGAAAAGTGTTTCCGGTGATGGTCACGTCTGTACAGGATTTCTCCACACTCATGACACGTGAACCATTGCTGCCATCAATGAGGTTGCCCGTAACGGTGGCGTTTTGACAAAACTCCGCCAAAAAGAAGGCTCCCATGCGCGAACCTAAGATGTGGTTGCTAGAAAAGATGATGTTTTGGCAACCTTGGATGTGCATGGTGTCTCCCAGCGCACTGAGCTGACAGCCTGTGACACGCACGTCTTTGGCCCCCGTGATATCAAAACTCCCCTTCCCTGGCCCTGCGCCGATGGGTGCCCACCCCAAATAACAAGCTGACAGATTATAAGCAAATTGGGTATCAGGGCTGGAGTCTCCATCAAAGGTGATGGGATGTCCCCCAGCTGCCTCAGAAATCTTGATCCATTCATTGTTAGACTCGACCACAAAGTATTGCTTTCCCAGAACCAGGTTTTTAGGCAAGCCCGGCGTCATGAATGACAGAGCTTCACGCGGTTCGTCTAACTGACTGACGGGTATCTTGTCTGTGCCATTTTCAAAACGCACCCGATCATCACCATCCATCATGGTCACCTTTTGGCGGATCATTTCTGTGTGGAAATACTGTCGTGCCCGCGCCACTTCCCAAGGTTCATAGGCATCCGGCCAAGTCAGGATCTGCCAGAGGTAACCGTAGTCCCACATGAACTTGCCGCTGCGCAGCAAGGTGCAGCTTTCCAGAGCTACCCTCTGAGCCTGAATCAGCACCACTCCATCCCGGCCTTTTTTCGTCAGGCCATGCACCCCGATCACCGCCCCCGCAAGGCCATCTGATCTCACATCTCTGAACAAGATATCATGCGTGCCCTCCTGCTCCGTGGTGGTGATCTCGATGCCTTTCGTATTCACATTTGGCTCCCAGGTATTCATCTTCTGTGCAGGATCAAAGACATGACCAATGAACTCTCCACCCTGCCAAGTGAAGTGGGACACATTCTGTCCTGCAAATAAAACGATCCGCGCTTTATCCCCCAGCTGCTCTGGCAGATGAAACCGAGCGCCGTAGGCAAACACGGTGGTATGAGATGAAATCCGCACAGGCTCGGTCCCATCCAGATGATAGTCCCCCGGTGGAATGGTCACAACACCACCGTGCAGAGCCGTTGCTTCGAACAATGCAGCAATTTTAGCGGTATCATCCGCCAAACAAGGCAGGCTAGCGCTGCTGAGTAAAATGCACAGGTTGGCCAAAAAGAGTCTCATCCCATCAGCCTAACTGGAATGCCATTCCTCATGCCACGACAAAGATTGTGTGAATCACGACATTTTATTAGTTCATTTTTGACAACTTTCATCCTAGCCGACTCCTAAATAAAAAATCTTTTTCCCCCACTTTAACATTCTTTTCAGAAGGCTCTTTGCAGCAGGCATGACATGCGGTTAATCCAAGGAATGCATTATTTCATAACCGGCACGGATACAGACGCTGGCAAAACTTATGTCACCTGCTTGCTGATCGAGGCCCTGCGGCGTGAAGGCAAGGCTGCGGTGGGCTACAAACCCTTGGCCTGCGGAGACCGCGCCGATGCTCATGCGCTCCAACAAGCGAGTGAAAAGGCAGTGACTCTGGACGAAGTGAATCCAGTGTATTTAAAAGTACCCGCCTCACCCTTCGCAGCCGCTTTGCTGGAAAATAAAACCGTAGATGTGGAGGCCGCGCGCCTAGGTTTTCACAATCTCGCTGCACGATTCTCCCACATCTTGGTGGAAGGAGCTGGCGGCTGGGAAGTACCACTTACCCATAAAATGAGTATGGCTGACTTCGCTGCTGAACTGAAGTTACCCGTGATAGTCGTGGTGAATAATAAACTAGGCTGCCTCAATCACACCATCCTGACCGTGAAAAACATTCAGGCCCGCGGGTTAACATGCGCGGGAATCATCCTGAACTATGCCCATGATGAGAGGGATCTAGCGAGCATCTCCAATCGTATGGTATTGCAGCAATTCCTTGATGTTCCGGTGCTCTCAGAGATCATGCACGGGGAGTCACAGATGGACTGGCCCACAGATTTACCCTTATAAAGATTGTCACGTTGAGTTAAATTTGGAGTAATTAGATTGGAGGCAATGTCCGAAATGCTTGATTTCCACATTGCTATCCCGATTGTGCTCATCTTTACCCCATCGCCCAACCTCGATGAAATTTGCCATATTCGGAGACATTCATGCTAATCTGGAGGCCCTGCAGACTGTTCTGTGGGACGCCCAGGAGCAGGGCTGTGCCAATTACGTCTGCCTCGGTGACATCGTCGGTTATGCCGCCAATCCGGTCGAGTGCCTGGAAACCGTGCGCCAAATGGGCTGCCCCGTTGTTCGTGGAAATCATGACGAAGGTGCTGCCAGTGAGAGCACCTTAGAAGAATTGAACCCGTTGGCTCAGACCGCCTTGCTGTGGACGAGACAACAGCTCAACGATGATCAACGCCAGTGGCTGCGTGAGCTCAAATTGGTGCGCCAAGTGCGTGATTTCACCATCGTTCATTCCACGCTGGATTCTCCAGGAGCCTGGGGGTACGTGACCAATCGTTTCGATGCGATGGCCAGTTTCAGTTACCAATTTACCCAGGTCTGCTTTTACGGGCACACCCACGTGCCACGTATCTTTGAAAAAGATGATTCCGTGAGAGCTGCCCGTGGCAATGAGGTAACCCTCCAGCGCGGAGTAAAGTACTTTGTCAATGTGGGCAGTGTAGGCCAGCCTCGGGACGGAGACTGGCGCGCTGCTTATGCCATCTATGATGTGCAGACGCAGACCATCTCCATCCGTCGGCTTGAATATGACATCCAGACCGCGCAGGAAAAGATCCGTGCAGCAGGTTTACCGTCCCTCCTTGCCGAGCGTCTGTCTCTGGGTAAATAAATGAGTGCTTCTGGGTTACCTTCTCTGGCGGACTTTCAATCCGCCTTGATCGTGAAACCCAGTTCCCTTGGGGACATTGTCCACACGCTACCTGCGGTGCAGGCCATCAAGCAGGCTTACCCACAGCTGCATTTGCGCTGGCTTGCCAATACGGAATGGACCCCGCTTTTGCAGGGATCTCCTTTGCTGGAGGAGGTGATTGCCTTCCCAAGGAAGCAATTTCGCGGCTTAACCAGTTTTTTCAAAATCCGCCGCTGGTCCCATGGGTTCCGCTCCCTCCCACGTGAGAAGCCTGAGATTGTGCTGGATTTTCAGGGGCTCTTCCGCAGCGCTTACCTCTCGCGTTCACGCGGCTCCAGACCCGTCGTCGGCCTTTCGGATTCCCGTGAAGGGGCACGTTTCTTTCATGATCATGTCATCCCTGTGGAGGCGGGTGCCCATGCGGTGGATCGCTACTTGGCCCTGCCGCGCGCCTTTGGCATCAAAGTGGATACAGACAACCTGACCTTCCCTTTAGCCACGGGGAGTGAACCTGCGGGCTGGCCCCAACGGGAAGATTTGATCGTCCTGCATCCCTGGTCACGGGGAGAGGGAAAATCACTTTCGCCCGAGGTACTCCAGGCTCTTTGCACCGCTTTGGCACCGTTGCCTGTGGTCTTAGTCGGCATGTCGCAGGGCGCACCGATCCCCCAGGGAGATCATCTGGTGGACCTGAGCAACCAAACGACGCTGGCCGAACTCATCTGGCTCCTCAGGGAAGCACGCTGTGTCGTCAGTGTGGACAGTGGCCCCATGCACATCGCTGCGGCAGTCAACGACCGTACCCTGGGCATCCATACCTGGAGTGATCCACGCCAAGTCGGCCCTTACAACCCGCGTGCATGGGTCTGGAAAGCCGGGAAAATTGCCCATCGAAGCCAATTTCTGCCCGAAGAATGCCAGAAAATCGCCCAAGTCACGAAGGCAGATGCGCAGAAGATAGCAGACTTCCTCCGCATCTGCAGAGAGAAGCATTGACAAGCAGGAGTCAATTTCTACACTCGCGTTGTTATTTTAACTGCATACGGGACCAGGAGGTCATTACTCAATGAGGAACGACGAATTTGAAGAGCCGAGGCGCGGTAGTCCACCGTTGCATTCTGAGAAGATCATGACTGACAGGAAGATTTTCTTCCTCGATCTCAAAGAAAACGAACGGGGCCGCGTGATCAAAATCACCGAAGACGTGCGTGGTCGCCGTGACACCATCATGCTACCTCTGGAAGCTGCGGATGAATTTCTGGACGCCCTGCAACGCATTTTGGAAGCTGAGCGTGACATGCAGTAGTGGGACTGTGGTGGAGTAAACTGGCCCCGCCCACCACTCCCTGCACCCAACATGAAGGCACCTCTGAGCGAGGAAGAAATCTTTCATCTCCTCCTAGATCAGGAGGATGCTCAAGCTCGACTCCAGTTGCTGGACGAACATTGCCAGCATGACGAAGCCTTACGCAGCCGAGTACAGGCTCTCCTAGCAGCGGTGGAGGAAGAAACTTTCATGCATGGGTCACCCGCGCCTGCACTGACCTCCCGCGCCCTTTCTGAAGATGCTGCCAGTCAGCGCATCGGCCCGTATAAGCTGTTGCAGCAAATCGGCGAAGGCGGCTTTGGCACCGTTTGGATGGCCGAGCAGACGCACCCAGTCCAAAGGCGCGTGGCTTTGAAAATCATCAAAGCAGGCATGGATACCAAAGAGGTCATTGCTAGGTTCGAGCAAGAACGTCAGGCCTTGGCGCTCATGGATCATCCAAACATTGCGCGGGTGCTAGATGCCGGGGCCACAGAAACAGGGCGGCCCTTCTTTGTCATGGAGCTGGTCCGGGGCGTGCCCATGACGCGTTTTTGTGATGAGCACCTGCTCACACCGGATGCACGCATCACCCTTTTTATCAAGGTGTGCCGGGCCGTTCAGCATGCCCACATGAAGGGCGTGATCCATCGTGATCTCAAGCCCTCCAATATCTTGGTCACGCTGCATGATGGTGTGCCTGTACCCAAAGTCATCGACTTCGGCGTGGCCAAAGCCATGCAGCAACGGCTCACGGACAAGACCCTCTTTACCCACTTTGAACAGATGGTCGGCACGCCACTCTACATGGCCCCCGAGCAGGCAGAACTGAGCGGGCTGGATATTGATACTCGCTGCGATATCTACGCTCTCGGCGTTCTGCTTTACGAATTGCTCACTGGTTACACGCCGTTCAGTCAGGATGAACTCATGAAGGCGGGTTATGATGAAATGCGGCGGCTCATCCGCGAACGCGAGCCCAAGAAACCTTCCACCCTTCTAAAAACTCTGGCGGCGGCCACCGCTAGTACCGTGGCGGGACATCGCCAAAGTGAAACGCCAAAGCTCATTGGCCTCCTCAAAGGTGATCTCGACTGGATCGTCATGAAGGCCATGGAAAAAGATCGCCGCCGCCGCTATGAAACAGCCAGTTCATTGGCTGACGATCTCCAAAGGCATTTGGATAACGAACCCGTTTTGGCTCGTCCACCGAGCACCTTCTATCGGCTGCAAAAGCTGATGCAAAAGAATCGGGCGGCCTTCATCACCATCACCCTTGTGGCGCTGTCTTTGCTTGTCGGCCTAGCCAT
>JAOZVT010000674.1 GCA_025869455.1 Prosthecobacter sp. | reverse complement strand
CGGGGGTCTGGATCAGGAGACGATCCCCTGCGACCACGGGAAAACTGGTGCTGGAGGGCAAAATCTTGATGGTTTCTCCGTGGATGTGGCTCTGCTGGCCCTGGGCACCGGCGGCACCTCCCGCCAAACCGTAGGGGGCTGAGGCCCGATGCTGGGTCAGAAGGGAGAGCGTGAGTGGCTGCAAAAACTCAAATTCACGCAAGACGCCATTTCCACCGGGCCACTGTCCTGCGCCGCCGGAACCCTGGCGGACGGCAAATTGCCACAAGCGCACAGGATAGCGTTGCTCGATGATCTCGGGATCAGTGATGGCGGTATTGGTCATGTGACTGTGAACCGCGTGAGCTCCTGGGTAACCTGAACCTGCACCTGTGCCACCGGCGATGGTTTCGTAATAACCAAAGCGATCATTGCCGAACAAGAAGTTATTCATGGTGCCCTGGCTACAGGCCTGGAGCTGAAAGGCGAGCAGGAGGGTATCCACCAGCCGCTGGCTGACCTCCACATTGCCCCCGACGACGGCGGGGTCTTGGGAGGGATTGCCTGAGAAGCGTGGATTTAAAAGCGTGCCTTCTGGCAAAAGAATCTCCACGGGTTCCAGCAGACCTTCATTTAGCGGGAGGTCCTGCTGGAGGAGGAGGCGTAGCGAATAAAGAACTGCGCTGCTGACAATGGCTCGGGTGGCATTGAGATTTCCATGGTGGGTGCCGGAGGAGCCTGTGAAGTCCAGTTTGAGGGTGTATTCCGTGGGGCGGGTCACCTGGACACGAATCACGGAGCCGTCGTCCAGAGATTGCTCTGCCTGACTTTTCTGAATCAGGGACATCTGCTGTCGCATGACGCTGGCACTGTGGGAAAGGATGGCCTGGAGGTGGTCGCGCAGGGCTTTTGAATCTGCCGCCGCGAGTTCTCGAAAACGCTCCACACCATGCAGGTTGGCTGCGAGCTGGGCGTGCAGATCCGCAAGGTTGTCGGCCACATTGCGGGTGGGATGCGGGGCAGCGGTCAGCAGGGCGGCCACGGTTTCAAAACAGGATTCACCAGCGCGCACGAGGTATTGCGGCGGAATGACCACCCCTTCTTCCATGAGACATGTCGCCGTGGCTGGCATGGAGCCTGGCGTGATGCCGCCAATTTCAGCATGATGCGCCCGATTGGCCACAAAGCCGAGTAGGGTCGCGTGGTCATCAAACACGGGCGTGATGACGGTGACGTCTGGCAGGTGGGAGCCGCCAAAAGCTGGATGATTGGTGATCAGGGTATCCCCTGGATGCAAATCAAAACCACGCGTGGCTTCACGAACGCAGACACCCAAGGCACCGAGGTGTACGGGAATGTGCGGGGCGCTGGAAATGAGCCGTCCTTGCGCATCCAATAGCGCACAAGAGAAGTCCAGACGTTCGCGGATATTCGTGGAGATGGAGGTGCGGCAGAGCAGGGCACCCATGTCTGAGACGATGCTGTGCAGGCGATGGCGGATGAGATCGCGCGACAGATTCTGGGCGGGCACTTCGCTATCGTCGCTCCCTTGGTGACGGGTGAGGATGTGGGCCAAACCTGGGGCCTGATGCACGGACCAGCCTGCGGTGACGACGAGGGTGCTGAAGGAGTCTTGGATGAGCTGCGGGCCTTGGCCTAGAGCGAGGAGGGCGGCAGAGCTGGAGTCTTCTTCTTTGGCGGGACTGAGGGCAACGATGACGCGGATGCTGACGAGCTCGATGATGCGCTGAGCAGGTGGGGCGTAGCCAAAGAGGCGTTGGTAAGCCTGACGATACAGGGCAGGCAGATCAGCAGCTTTTTCAAAAGCGATCTGCACGGGGGTGTCTTGGCCACGAAGCCGCAGTTCGGCGAGTCGGGAGGCCACCTTGGTCTTAGGCGGGAGAGTCTTTGAAGGCGGGAGAGTCTTTGATCTTTCGCCGAGCAGGGCTGTTTGGGCTTCGGCAATGAGGCTAGCTACCCATGCATCTACTTCACTGAGGCACTCTTCCAGAGGCAGCAGGATTTGCTTTTCAGCGAACCTTTCTGGCACGGCTTGGTGCAGCCCGACGGCGCTAAGAATCCCCGCATGTTCAGGGGCCAGGATGGTCTGAATGCCCAGGCGTTCAGCCACTTCGCAGGCATGTTGGGGGCCTGCTCCCCCGAAAGCTAGCAGTGCGTAGTCTTTGGGATTATAGCCTTCGGCGACGGAGATGCGGCGGATGGCATCGGCCATGTGCTCGATGGCGAGACGCAGGCAGGCGTGGAGGAGTTCCTCTTCGGTATTGAAGCCTGTGCTTTGGGCCAGGAGTTCACGCAGACGCTGGCGTGCGGCTTCGAGGTTGAGCGGGATCGGTGCACGATCAGGATCAAAGCGGCCTAACAAGAGGTTGATATCCGTGATGGTCAGTGGCCCGCCGCGCCCGTAGCAGGCTGGACCGGGATGGGAACCGGCGCTTTCTGGTCCGACCATGAGTCCGTGCGGTGTCCACTGGCAGATGGAGCCGCCCCCGGCAGCGACGGTTTCGATAGCTACACAAGGGGCTAGCAATTGCATGCCTGCCACGTTTTGACTGAAACGGTAGCCTGGATGGCCGTCAATGCGGGCCACGTCCGTACTGGTGCCGCCCATGTCCAGGGTGAGGATGCGTGAGTAGCCTAAACTGGCGGCTGCATTGGCTGCGCCAAGAGCTCCCCCGGCTGGACCACTGAGCAGAAGATCTTTGGGCTTGATGGTGGCGGTGGATTCCAGCCCCCCGGCGGAGTTGAGGATGAGCAGGGAATGCTCTGCCGACTCCGAACTTTCTTGATGGGCGTTGGCTTGCAAGGGGCCAGCGACTCCTTGCAGGAAGGCTTCCACAGGCCCGGTGAGGTAGGCATTGGCCACGGCACTCTGGGCACGTGGCAGGATCTTGGTGAAGGGGGCGATCTGGCTGGAAAGGCTGACGTGAGTGAAGCCCACCTGTTTGAGCAATTCCGCGACACGCTCCTCATGCTGCGGATGTGCGTAACTGTGCAGTAGGGCCACTGCGGCGTGGCGGAGGCCCCTTTTTACCAAAGGTTCTGCGAGGGCCAAAACGGCGGCTTCATCCAGGGGGATGAGGATTTGTCCCTCCGCTGAGAGACGTTCAGGCACTTCGGTGACGGCTGCACAGAATTCTGGGCGCGGCTGATGCTGGAGGGCAAAAAGATCATTCCGGCGCTGGTCGCCAATGCGCAATAAATCGCCAAAACCTTGGGTGATGAAAAAGGCGGTGGCTGAGCCTTTGCGCTCCAGCAGGGCATTGGTGGCGCGGGTGGTGGCCAGCCGGAGTTCCAGCGGTGGGAACTTTTGGCCTAACGAGGTGTGTGTTAAAAGACGGGTGGCCAGAACCGGGGCTTCCTCACCTGTCAGGAGATCAAGCAAGAAGGGGACGCTGAGGCTGGCTCCAGCGGGCAGGGAAGGGGCATCCAACTGGAGAAGGCAATCTTCGATCTTAGTCTGAGGAGCGGGAATGGATTGTGATCTGAGGACGCTGCCTGACAGGTTTTCATGCTGCTGACTAGTGACCACGGCGCGAAAGCCTTGGTAAAAGTCAGGCTCCATCGGGGGAAGTCCTTGAACACGCCATTGGTTAGGTATGATGACTTCCGTAACGCGGACGCGGAGGACGCTGGAGGAGAGGACTTTGCAGCGGGTTTCCCGGCCATCGGGAGTGAGTGCAAAGGCATCTGTAAAAGTGCCGCCCGTGTCCGTTGCGATGCGCCACATGAGTTTATTTCTTTTCCACGGGAGGCAGGCTGATATTGGGCACCCAGCGGGCTTCCATCAGCGTGTCCAGGTAGGCTGTGTTGACATCGGGTTTGTAGATGCCGGAGGCGCGGCTCAACCATTCTTTGGCTTTGGAATCTTCCTTTTTGCCAAAGGCAATGGCCGCATGGCCGAAGTAGTAGGCGGGGGTGTCATCCATGAAGGTGAAGTTACTGCTGAGTATCTTTTCGGCTTCGTCCAGTTTGCCCAATTTGACCTGACAGACGAGGAGCTTAAAGAGGGTGAGGTGGCGGACCTGAAAGCGCAGTTTGGGGTAATCTTCGAGGACCTTTTGAAATGAGGCGGCAGCGCTGGCCCACTCGTGTTTCACAAAGAGCAGCTCGCTCATGTTGAAGCGTGGGGCCAAGCTGCCTGGCTGGAGGGATTCAGCTTTCTGAAAGTACTTTTGAGCAAGGTCAAAGTCGCGCAGGCCCGGCGTCAGATAGATGGAACCACGGATGTTGTAAACGTCGGCCAAATTCGGATTGGCAGCTTCGATCTCATCCAGTTTGGTCAGGGCTTCCGTGTAGCGATGTTCTTGATGTAGCTGCTGGGTTTCTTGCAGCTTTTGCAGGATTTCTGGTGAGGCGGGTTCTTGGGCCGAGAGAACCCTCGCAAACACAAGCGTGAAAAGAAAGACGCGGAGAAAAGTCATGCGCCTTTACCTTAGTGCTGAGCCTTTGGTAGGCAAGGGAAAGGCGGTGCCCAAGGGGAGTTAAAGCGCAAATAAAGAGAGGCTTTAGGCAAGCTAGGGTGAGTGACAAAAAATCTTCAGGATAATCGCACATTGATTGCAACTATTGGCGGCAGGGTTGCGTAGTTTGCGTCACCTCCCATGAAACCCAACCTATTCAATTCCAGGCTTTTATTCACCGTTATTAGCATCTCTTTAGGGATCTCTTCTGCGAGTGCGGACTCGATCTCAGATTCCTACTTGCCGTTGTTCCAACCTCTGCCCAAAGAAGCCCCTTCGGCAGACAATGAACTGACCGAAGCGAAGGTCAATTTGGGCCGGATGTTGTATTATGAGACACGCATTTCTAAAAATGGTCAGATGTCCTGCAATAGCTGCCACATGCTGGATAAGTATGGCCAAGATAACCTGCCGTTTTCTCCTGGGCATGAAGGCAAGCTCGGTGGGCGCAGCTCACCCTCTGTCTATAATGCGGCATTGCATGTGGCGCAGTTTTGGGATGGTCGCGCCCCGACGGTAGAAGAGCAGGCCAAAGGCCCCGTGCTGAATCCCGTGGAAATGGGCATGCCGAGTGCGGACTTTGTGGTGGAAGTGTTGAGTTCAATCCCTGGGTATGTGGAAGCCTTTAAGGCTGCTTTTCCTGGTGATGCGTCCCCGGTGAATTATGAGAACTTTGGCAAGGCCGTGGGGGCTTTTGAGCGGAAACTGGTGACTCCTTCTCGCTGGGATGAGTATCTGAGGGGCCAAAAGGCGGCGCTGACTGCGGCGGAACTCAAGGGGTATGAAACCTTTGCCAAAGCGGGCTGCGCTACCTGCCACAATGGTCCGGCCATGGGCGGTGCGATGTATCAAAAGCTGGGTCTGGCGAAGGAATGGCCGAACCTGAAAGATCAGGGGCGTTTTGAGGCCACGAAGCAAGAGTCAGACAAGCATTTCTTCAAGGTTTCCAGCCTACGCAATGTGTCTGAAACCGGACCTTATCTGCATGATGGGTCCGTGAAGTCGCTGGAAACCATGGTGAAAATGATGGGCGAATATCAGTTGGGCAAGGCCTTGTCCGATGAGGAGACCGCGAGCATCGTGACCTTTTTGAAGTCCTTGAAGGGAGAGATTCCTCAAGCTTACATTTCCAAGCCGAAGTTGCCTGAAAGCGGCCCCCAGACGCCGAAGGCGTAAGGGGCTTCCCAGAAAATCTAGCCTGGAGCACCGGCATCTTGCCTGTGTCTGAACAGCCGAGACGACTGTTCTCCATAAAAAATTGATTGAGCGCCTGATGGGTTTCCTATCAGGCGCTTTCTTTTTCATCGCCAAGGGCTTGTCTTGATCCTTGACCGCTGCGTTTTGCCCTCTGAGTTTGGGACTCCATGTCCGTCCCGCTCCTCGACGTCAACGCCCAAAACCATCCTCTCGAATCTGAACTCCAAGCCGCGTTCAATCGTGTGCTTCAGCATGGCCGCTTTATCATGGGCCCAGAGATGGAGGTCTTCGAAAAAGAGATTGCTGAGATGGTGGGGGTGAAGCACGCGATCTCTGTCTCTTCTGGCACGGATGCGCTGTTGCTGGCGCTGATGGCTTTGAACATTCAGCCTGGGGATGAAGTGCTGTGCCCTGCGTTCACCTTTTTTGCCACGGCTGGTGCCGTTTCACGCTTGGGAGCGATCCCGGTGTTCACGGACATTTGTCCGATCTGCTTTAACATGGATGTGAATGATGCCCGGGCCAAGATCACGGAACGGACGAAGGCCATCATCCCCGTGCACCTCTTTGGGCAGAGTGCGGATATGGATGCGATCATGGCATTGGCTGCGGAGAAGGGATTGCGCGTGATTGAAGATGGGGCGCAAGCCATCGGCGCATCATACAAAGGCCGTGCCTGTGGGGCGATTGGTGACTTTGGCACTTACAGCTTCTTCCCCAGCAAAAACCTGGGTGGCTTTGGCGATGGTGGCATGCTGGTGACTCAGGATGATGACTTGGCCGAATTTGCACGTGTGCTGCGGGTGCATGGGTCCAAGCCGAAGTATTATCATCACCATGTGGGGGCGAACTTCCGCATGGATACCCTGCAATGCGCGCTGCTGAGCGTGAAGGTGAAGCATTATGCGGAATACACGGCTCAGCGTCAGGCGAATGCCGCCTTCTACACAGAGGCTTTATTGAAGTTGCCGGGTGTGGTGCTGGCGGATGCGGCACATTGCAAATGTGTGGAGGCTCAAGATACTTGGCTAACCGCACAAGAGGCACGTGTGGTGTTGCCTGTGAGCTATGATCACAACACGCACATTTGGAATCAATACACCCTGCGTGTGTTAGGCGCGGGGCAGCGTGAGTCCCTGCGTGATCACCTGCAAAAAGCAGGTGTGGGCTGTGAGATCTATTACCCGCTGACGCTGGACCAGCAGACCTGCTTTGCCAATCTGCCAGAGGCTTCCCGCGTGGGCTGCGAGATCTCTCATCGTATGGCGAATGAGGTGATCAGCCTGCCGATTTACGGTGAGTTGACAGAGGCGCAGCGGCAGGAAGTCGTCGCTGGCATCGCGAGCTGGCTCAGTGCTTAAAGATGAGAAACTTGCGGGTGACGAAGTTGATCAGCACGGATGTAACGGCCATGCTGAGCTGAGCCAGAATGGTGTTTATTCCAAACACTTGGATCAACCATGGCCCCGCCAGCAGACCACCCGCAAAGCTGAAAATACCAATGCCGAAGAAGGTGGCGATTTCTACCAGCCGGCTGTGACGGCCTGTTTTGAAGACCCAGAGAATATTGGTGATGTAAGCGACTGCGGTGCTGAAAACGACAGCAATGGAGTTGCTGATGGTACTATTCAGCGCGCGCACTTCATCAGGGATACTGGAGTCAATGGAGGGGTAAAGGGTATAGGACAGGCCTAACCAGATCACCTGATGCGTGATAAAGGCTCCCAGGCCACAGATACCGTATTTGATGAACTGAAGCAGGGGATGCGCGTCCCGCGAGTTCACGTGGGCGAGGATGGTGCGCCAATCATTGGAACGGACAAAGTGGGTGACGGAGCTAAGCTGGGAGAACATATAAAAGACTTTCGGTACTGACGCTG
>JAOZVT010000673.1 GCA_025869455.1 Prosthecobacter sp. | reverse complement strand
GCTGGAACATCGCAAAAGTCAC
Source organism: Prosthecobacter sp. (assembly GCA_025869455.1). GTDB lineage: Bacteria > Verrucomicrobiota > Verrucomicrobiia > Verrucomicrobiales > Verrucomicrobiaceae > Prosthecobacter. Next base: position 7,516 of record JAOZVT010000673.1, on the reverse strand, counting down.
CTGGGGCCACGCCTGTCACAGGTCCTTCCAGTTGAATGATGAAAAAGGCAGCCTTGCCTCCCTCCTTCAGAGTTGGCCAAATCTTCTGAGCATCCACTTCAAACGACTTAGCAGCCGCATCCAAATACTCGATCTTCTTCACCTTTGCCCGGGCACTGATTGCATAAGCAGGCTCCTTCAAAAATCGCACTTCATCGCCTGGCCGAATCAACCGATCAAACCGATCACTGTGATGTGAACGCATGGAGATGAAAGAACGATCATCCAGCCATTTGACCACTGGCATCATGACCCCATGCAGGTTCACTGCGTCATCACCCATGAAAGAAAAATCACAGTTTTTCAGGGTCGGTCCCTTGCGCACATAAGCCGCATTAAACGCATCCGCCGAGGTCGAAAAAAGCCGCTCTTCCGTAGCTCCTTCGGGCTTGGGACCAGGAGTCACTCTGAGGTTTGTATAAGTGCCTGCTTCCTCCGCAAAACGGATCAGGATGCCTATCCCAGGAGCCGAGTGCAGGGTCACATCTTCAAAATCCAAGCCCGAGCAACCTTCCCCGATCAAGATGCCCTGAGTGCCACGAACATTCAGCACCAAGCGATCTCCCACCGCCAGAGCAGAAACCTCTTCGCTCCCTTCACTGAAGAACAGACGACCTTGGGTAGGACTCAGTCTCTCAATCTTCTTCGGGTAATAGTCCGGCACATTGGCCTTCCAGCGATGGGCCACAGGTTCGAAAATATGGATATTCTTTCTCTCCAAATAGATGTCTGATAACTCTGGATACCCAGTGCTAATTTCGAACTCCGCCGTGCGCGCGCTTTTGTCCACCGCCGTGAGATGCCCCTGGGTAAAAGGCAGGGGATCATAGTCGATGGTCAGACCGACCAACTTCACGTTCACACAATTTTGAAGTCGCAAGGCAGACGATTCCAGCGTCGTTCCGACCAGGATCACCCCCGTTGCATGAAGGGTCTTGTCCCGCAGGTTCTTCAAACTGATCCCCTCTTTCGGCAGGCGATAAATCCCTGGCGGGATCGTCAGCTTAGTCTGCGTGCTTGCGGCAAACTCTTTCAGCCGCTTTTGCAGCGCCTCTCCCGTCTCGATCTGAGCGTTTAGAGTGACCGCCCCCGTGATACAGATCCATGCCAGGGCAAATCGGGTGGAGAAAGCGTGTAATATCATTTGGCTGAGTCCTATGAACCCCTTTGAAAGATCTAAAACGGCTGGGGGATACCGAGACTGGAGATAACGTCGTAAGCCTTGAAAATCCAGCAAAGGAAACGGCCTCTGAGACTGGCTAAAAACCACTCTCTCCACAGCCTGATAAAAATCAGTTGCCCACCCGCCCCAAGTGCATTATTGAATCCGCCCGACAAACGCGCAGTTAGCTCAGTGGTAGAGCATCACCTTGACATGGTGGGGGTCACAGGTTCAAATCCTGTACCGCGCACCATCTCCCTTTAAATAAACGGGAGATGATATATCCAGATAATCTGGGGCAATTTACTGAGTTCATTCACACACGGAATGCCTGCTTTTTTGAGGCCACTCTTTAGGCAGCACGATCTTCCGGCCAATCAAACCTTTGAGGTTTGAGCACCGCTGGCATTGCCTATTGAGGCATCATAGTTTCTGAAGAAAATCGGCTGGATTGACCGCAGGCACTGGCCCCTTAGAAAATCCGGCCTCGTCACGGGTAATCAGCCAATCCGCGCTAACAGCCGATGCGGAGGCAGCAATCAAGGCGTCCTCGTAATCCGTGATGCCATAGCCCAGAGCCTCCAGGGCTTCATCCTGTCCTACTGTGGCGACGGTGGCCCAGGTGAGAAGATCACGAATCATCTGGAAGGCGTATGGTTCACCGCGCTTTTTTGCGGTGATGTAGAAGACTGTGGCCAGTCCATGCCAAGCCACAAAGACCTCAAATCCGCGCTGGTCGCATTCGTCTAGAACGGTCTGGCTCGCCGTGTAATGCGGCATCCTCTGCTCGATGATATCCAGCAGAATGTTGGTATCCAGAAAGACGCGCATTCTGCTTTCAGATTAAACGCCGTACTTCTCCTGAAAATGGGCCATGCGCACATCTTCCGTTGTCTCTGAAGCAGATACTCGTGCCGCTCCTGCATACTTGCGTGCCCATTCCCCCGCCCGTCCTTTTTTAGGTTTCGAGGGCTGCGTAGTGGCCTTCACAATCTGAATCAAGAGGGTGGAACCCATTTCAGCCACGACACGCAAGCTATCCCCTTGATGCAAATCAAGGCTCCGCATTTGCTCGGAGGGAATCTCTTTCGTGATGGTCATAATAAATATTTTATCCCGGTATTAGGATTTATCAATGTCGTGCTTCTGATCTGTAACTGGAACACTGCTAAGCCTCATGAGATAGAGAACACGCTGAGCCATGTTCGAAAATGGGTCGCACGTAAGGCTTTAACTGGCTACCCTGGTCAGCGTTGGAGATCTCTGGCGCTCAACATATTTTCCAGCCCATGACCGCACCCTCTTAGAAGATGAGTCGTTCCAGAGCACGAAGCCATGGGCGTCAGAGCCTGTCTTGCATGGGTTTGCTTTGGATCATCAAGTTCATATTCACCCGTTAACTCTCACTTCTTTGGTTCGCGAATAGATGTGAGGAAAGAATGAAGGCCTGCGCAAAAGCCAAGAAAGATTCCCGGCAAATTACTACAGTCCATGCAATACCCGCAAAATCAGATTGCTATTCATTTCATGTACCCTTCGGAAATTGTATTACGAGGGTGCTACTACAAGAATCATCCGACGTGGCTAAGGCGATCAGTTAGGCCACGTTTGCGCTGTTTGAAAAGTATCAAATCATGTGAGGTTAGTCAGAACCAGCGTAATGTAGTAAATTGGTTCGTTGGAAGTTGAAAAGCGGTGAATATGCCGCTCCCAGAAAACCTGCTTGAATCCATTTTGGCGCAGATCACCAAACACTTGTGAGAAGCCCGTCCGATCATCACCTCTTAAAAAATCCTCTTTAATAGTTACGGCCACGAATGCTTTTGGTTGGATAAATGAAAGTGCGCGGCGAAAAGCGCTCGCCGCAACGTCCGCGAATCCCAAAGATGCTACTGCAACGAGTCCATTAAAGATCTTCTTACGCAGCCACCGATCCATATCCTCGTTGAGACAGTCTAAATCAGCGACAATATAATCGTCGTACACTGTAGAACGGTCACGCCAAGCCGCTTCGCAAGCGATGTTAGATACATCAAGCCCAATAAGGTGTCCGACACCTACTCGACGGAGTTCTTGCCCGACAACTCCATTGCCTGCCCCGATCTCAAGTAAACGAAACGAACCGATAGACATACCCTTGTAGGCAGATATAAAAGAGATTGCACGCGACACAACCTCCCCAGACTCGCATCTAAGCCTTTCGCGAAACACCTCCTCATACAGTCCTGGAATCGCAAAGATCGCATCATAGTCGTGAAGGGATACATTCCGAGTTTGTCCATCGCACCTTAAAACGAAATACTCACGCCCCTGTGGGAGAGGGAGCGGTGGAAAATCTATCGTCAATCCTTCCATGATAGGCGTTCAGGTCTGTTTGGTTATTTCGGTGAACGAACTCAGAATATCGTCCATTTCTGGGTCTTCGCGCCAAAGCTCCATTAGGTGTTTATAATGCTCAGAATCAGACGAGATGAAGGAGCCTTCGATGAGGTCAGCAACGAGAGGGGTTCTAGAAATCATGATAGGGTCTATCCGCTGTGTACCGTGATAATCTACATGCTGCATTATGCCGGAATGGTGAGCGCCAAAATTGCGGCAGTTTGGAAAGATCGAAATGGATGGCGACATTAGTGAATCTGACGCTGCTGAATGAACCATAACGAATTTGTCTCGCCGTAGGAATGCTCTGATTTGGTATGTCGATTTAGTGGGGACGTGAAATGTGGCCCCAGCAAGCTGTCCCGGAACTCTGCCAGATAAGTCCAACACCGTATACACCCAATTAGTGGTATTCTTGTAGAGGGTGATATGGTAGCAGTGCCACTGCGCTCTGAAGAACAGCAGATCCTCCCCCTCCCGAGAAGTAAGACGTTCGTCTTCGAGTATAGAGAGATAGTGAAATAAATCACTGTCTATACTCCTGTCGATATAGGCGCTCAAGATGCCCGTGAAGCCAACTGCCAGAATCGACGCGGATGCTGCAATCCAGAAATCCTTCATTGTGGATTTGGAATCGTGAGCCGCCAATAAAATCAGTAAGCCAAGGACCGCAAAAGCCAAATTGCCAGCGAGCTTAAATAAGAGACGGCTCTTCTTGTCTGTTTTGGCGGTATTGGGCATAAAGGGGAGGCGTCTATGTTAAGTTAACTACACCGATCCAGAAGGTGTTTCACAAAAAAGAAGGTGTTCGAACAACGGAAAAATGCCGAACAAGTAATTGGCTAACAGAAGTTGGCTGCCTACATCTTGTTCGACTTTGTTATGGCCATTGGAAAGCATGAGCTCCAACCTGATTAAATATATCATCCATCGGCTTTATTATATTTACACTTGTTGCCATCTGCCCCACTGAATTAAAAGAATTTTTAAAGGCCCACATCTCCACTGACCATCCATGCTTCTGCGCCATAGTGACAAGAGGCAGGAAGTCGCGATCACCAGAAAGAATTGCCAAATCCATCGGTTCTCCTGCGGTGCAAATGATCTCAGTTCCCTGGGCCACCAACTCCGTATCTACTGCTTTCTCTCCCCCTGTTGAACCTCGATCATGAACAGTCACAGTGAATCCGGCGTTCTTTGCCATGTCCCATACGGAGTCATTCTGAGGCGGACGTGAACCAACAAGAATGGCCGCCGCAACAGCTCTGCCTGAGGCAACTTCGCGCAATAATGCTCCAAAATCGATTCGCCAAGACGGGTCTTGCGGATCGCGTCCAGGCAAGTGGCTAATAACGACTCCTTTATTTTTTGCTGAATACTTTTGCCCCTCGATAAAAATATTGGAATTATCGACGACGACAACGACTTTAGAGTTAGTGCTCATGTGGTGGAATTTTCTATCCTAACTAAGCAACATTAAACGAAACAGCTAAGTGCACCAGTTTTATTATAGCTACATTTTTGTAAACCACCAACGGTCTTTTGCTTCCGCATCTGTTGTTCTTACCTGCAATCCTGTTAACTCAAAGGTAGTCGCACCTGAGCGAGGCTGGGATGGCGCAACGGTTAAGACGTTTGAAGGCATGCACCAAAGAACTGGCAGCCCTCATCAAGCTCAGTCTGGTCACTCTTCCCAGATTTTCAGCTCTCCCGGCCCATCCTATTTCGGCTTTGCCCAAACCTGGCAAATTTCAAACGTGGCCCAAAACCCGAGACTCACACCTCTCCGAATGCTCCCCCAAAAACCCGCCCTGGCCTCAGTTCCCCGCCTTCCCCTAGCGCGGCTTTTTTAGGGCGATGTGCAAGACTGTAAAAAAAGCGGCTGCAAAATCCTTCGCTCTCGTCTATCTGCGCAGTGTGATCGCCATTGCAACGGCCAGCCAAAAAGGCGGTGTGGGTAAAACCACGCTGTGCATCAACCTTGCGTATTCCCTCGCTAGGCGCGGGTGGACCACGCTGCTCGTGGACACCGACCCTCAAGGGGGAGTCGGTTTATCCCTCGCACGTTCCACCAAAGCGAAGCAGGGATTCTATGATTTTCTGATGGGAGAGAAGAACTTCAGCAAGCTCGTCCTCTCCACTCGGCTCCCTGAACTGCAAATCCTGCCCGCAGGCCAATACGATGCCTGTGCCCGCCAAGGCTGGTCTGCCGCAGAGGTTCCAGCCCGGCTGGCTGATCTGCTACGTGCCGCCGAACTGAAAGGCGTGGATTGCGTGATCATGGACACGGCGGCAGGCCTGAATGGCATGTCCGAGTCCGTGGTGAAAGCCTGTGATTATGTCATCCTACCACAGCAGGCGGAACCCCTGGCTGTGCGCAGCGTGCCGCACATGCTGGAGACCCTGTCCCGCTTCCGTGCTGAAGGCGCAGGTGTGAAGGTGGCGGGCATCCTCCTGACCATGGTGATGGGTGACAACCAAATCAGCCAAAAGGTGGTGACCGAACTCCGCACTCTGCTGCCAGCAGACCTGATGTTTGAACAAAGCGTGCCTCGCATGCCCTCCTTCCTCGAAGCCAGCGCCATGGGCGTGCCGGTGGCCTTGATCAAACGCAACCCGCCGCCTGAAGCGCTGATTTTTGATCAAATCGCCGCTGAAATCGAACAACGCACCGGTCTGCTCCACGATCGCGAAGCCTCCGACAATCATGCAAGTCTCCTGGATTGATCCCGAAGAGGTCGCCTCCCTGGCCGAATCCCTCAGACCTACCGCACGCCACCAAACCAAGGTGGTGCTGCAGGAAAGTACAGAAGCTGCCGAGCCCTTGGTTTCCGATCAACCTGGGACTGAAGCAGGAACCGAAGCTGAATTGCCAGACCTTTCCGCCTTTCGCCAGCGCCTCCAGGCCATTCGCGAAAAAGCCATCACGGCAGGTCTGCTGACACCTCAGACAGCCCCGAGCCCTCCTGCTGCAGAAGCAGCGCCACCAACGCCACCTACGGAGGTCAGCGCCAGTGAGCCGACGCCTGAACCTGCCCAGGAAATTCCTGCCCTGGAGCAACCAGCAAACCTTCTGGAAGAATCCTCCCCTGCCCCAGCCGCCGCGGAGCCCGTTTTCACCCCGCCACCGCCACCCCAAATCCCGATTGATCCAGGGGCCTCTGTCAAAGAACGGCTGGAGGCCTTTGCCCAATGGGCCGCTCTACGCTGGGAACCCAGCGAACTCTTGATTGTGGACGAATACGGTGACCTGCTCTGGGGGCCGCCGAAAAAATCTGGGCTGGTCGTCTCCACCATGATGGCCTGGAATGCGGCCATCCGCGCCAGCGCACAAGCGGCCAGCGGGATGACCCAGACACATCAGCAATCCCTGAACACAGGAGAAACGCTGACCATCATCCCCTGCCAAACTCGGCTGGGCCTGCTGCAAATTGCGGTGATCAAATCTCTGGCTCCTACAGACAGCGAAATCACGACTCTCAGAGAAGCCTTAGCAGAAGTGATGAACATCGTGGGCTAATAGGTTTCAAAACCTAATCGATAGTACCCCGTCATCACAAAAGCACACAAGGAGGCAACATCCGTGGTCGCATTCACGGCGGCCTTGCCTGTAAGCTGGGCTTTCATCCAACCTCCCTCTCATGAAACCGCTCGATCTCCAGGTCAATGGCTACGCAGGTACCGACTTTAACCGCGATGGCCTCACCGCCGAAGCCCTGCACCACGCTTGCCACTGCCTCCGCGAAGACGGTTGCGATGCCATCTTGGCCACCTTCATTACCGATGACTTGGCCAAGCTAGAAAGCCGCATGAGCACCCTGGTGGCCCTGCGGGAAAAGGATCCGCTGGCCCAGGAAGTCATCGCAGGCATCCACATCGAAGGCCCCTTCATCAATCCCGAAAAAGGCTACGTGGGTGCCCACCCGCCCCAGTGTG